>CANSII010000051.1 GCA_947646915.1 uncultured Clostridium sp.
TTACTGCATTTGCACACAACATTATTACATTTGCCATTGTTAATGTAATTATTAATATTGTTGCTGTAATTGCTTTTGTTACTTTCTGTTTCATAGTATTACCCCCTATTTTATTATTTTTTAATTAATTTAATTATATCCATAAATATTTTTATGTCAATATACCTTTTTTTATAACTTTTCTGACCTCTACGGAAATAATAAGAGCTTTTTATTTCTTTTTTATTACATTATTATTAATTTTTTATTACATATTTATAATAATATCTTTTACATAATAACTCTGTATAATATTATACCTCAAACATTCGGTTTTTTCAAGGTGTTTTTACAATTTTTTCAATTTTATATTGTATTTAATGTCCAAATGAAAACGCCCTAAATGGAAATTAACCATATAACATCAAATTTCATATAATAATTATAAACATATAATTTTACACAACCTAATATACATATAATAATATTAAATAAAAGAAAGGATTGATAGTAATTATGAGTGATATGAATATAGATAAAAATACAATGGATAATATAAAAAATATGGTGGATAATGGCAATATTACAGATGCTATTTCTCAAATTTCTCCTGAGATGATTCAAAACTTCTCTAAAATGTTTGCTTCACAATCAAATGGTAACAACAATACTGATAATTCTAATAATGAAAATACATATAATAATCAAAATTTTAATCAAAATACTAATAACAATAACTCTAACCAAAATGAAGGTCAAACATCTTCTACAAATTCAAACTTTGATTTTAGTAACATTGATATGAATACCATAATGAAAATGTCTTCTATGTTAGGAAAAATGAATAATAACAAAAATGATCCTAGATCAAATTTACTAAATTCTTTAAAACCCTACCTTCGTGATAGCAAAAAAGGAAAACTTGATAATTATATGAATTTACTTAATGTTTCTAAGATAGCAGATATTATGAAAAATAATGATAATAAAAATTAAAATTTATTGTGATTTTTTTAAATTTAGAAAGGGATATTAAAAATGTTTAGATTTCCATACTTTGGATATCAATATAATAATCCATATTATAGATATTATCCAAAATATAATAATTATTATAATCATATAAATACTAATAATTCTAATACTCAATCATTATCTAGAGAAATCAGCAGTACTACTAGCCAAAATGCCTCTAGTAATACTACTAAAGATTCTCGTAGTATTAACAGTAGTATTAGCACTGAACAAGCCCTTTTTGAAATCTTTGGCATAAAACTTTTTCTTGATGATATTATTATTTTATGTTTATTGTTCTTTCTTTATCAAGAAAATGTTAAAGATGAAATGTTATACATTATACTATTTTTGCTTCTTTTTGCTTAATTTATTCTGTTAATCATATCTAAAGTTCCATAGTTTTTTCTATTTGTGTACAGTTTATTTTATTGTATGAGTAAAAATGCTAATATATAAATAATTTATATATTAGCATTTTAATAGTATTAATTTATAATACCATTTTCAGTATCTATTCTATTTCAATATTTTCATCTATTATGCTTACATATGCTTGTTTATGAATTGTATCTTCATCTCTATCTATTTCTTTTACTACATTAGAAATTCTTATTTGAACTGTGTCTAAAATTCCTGCTACAATTATTGCATTTTTATTTCCTTTAGCACCTGCATGAGCAAGACCCCTAAGCTTTCCCATTACCACAATATTATCTGATGCTATAACTTCTGCTCCTGAATTAACATCTCCAATTATAACTATACTTCCTTCAGTTTCAATCTTTTGTCCTGATCTTAATGAACCTCTATGAAACTTTGTTTCAGATATTGCAACTTCTTGATTAAATGTCCTTGTAATACTTGATAACCCTAAAGTTTTAGGCATATCGAAATCAATATCTACGTCAATTTTCTCTTTAATTAAATTCTTTATCTCATCAATTTCTTTATTTTTTAATATTTTTCCAACAACTTTTATTGGAGTTTTCTCATTTTTATATAAATTTTTTAGTTCAGGTAACTTTTTTATTAATGAATTAATTATCTGCTTCTGTTCCAAATCTTCTGGTATTTTTATAATTATCTCATTTCTTTTTAAATAAATAAAAATATTATCCTTCAATTTAACATCCTCCATTCCACTCCCTTATCTAAAACTCTCTGTATATGCTTTTGCTGACAAATCCTCAACAACATTTTGAGTATTCATACCAAAATATTCAGCCATAATATCCCTTACCGCTTCCGCTGTATAATTACCATGGCCTCCATTTTCAACCATTACAACAACTGCAATCTCAGGATTTTCATATGGTGCAAATGCTGAGAACCAAGCATTAACAATATCATTATTATTCGCATCTTTCCCAGCTTCTGCAGAACCTGTTTTTCCTCCAACTTCAATATTAAAATCTTTAAATCTAACATAAGCTGTTCCTGACTGATCACTTGTAACTGACTTCATTCCTTGTTTTACAGTATTTACATAATCAGGATTTAACGAAATATTATCATCATCTTCTTGTGCTATATTTAATTTGTCATTTACAAATTTATCTATATCCTCTCTTGAAACTTCACTACCATCTGGATTTTGTATTGATTTCAAAATACTTACATCAATTTTATTTCCACCATTTGCTATAATACTTGTGTATTTTGCCATCTGTAATGGTGTAAATTTATTATATCCTTGTCCAATAGCTGCATTTATTGTATCTCCTGGGTTCCAAGTTTGTCCAATAGATTCAGCATATTTTTTGCTTGCTATTATTCCTGAAACTTCACCTGTAAGTTCTATTCCTGTCTTTGTTCCTAAACCAAAATATTTTGCATATTTATCTAAAGTTTCTATTCCCATTCTATCTGCTGTTTCATAAAAGAAGAAATTACATGATTTTTCTATTGCCCCTATAACATTTAATGGTCCATGACCTCTATGATAATCTGTATAATACCAACATTTCCATTCCGCACCATATTTTTTATATATTCCTGTATCATTTATCCTTTCCGTTAATGTTATATTTCCTGACTCTAAACCTGCAATTGCAGTTATCATTTTATATATAGAACCTGGTTCATATGCACTTTGTATAGTTTTATTTAATAATGGATGTGCTTTATTTGTTGAATAGCTATTCCATTCTTCTGTACCAATTCCATTTGCAAATGATTGTGGATTATAATCTGGATAGCTTACCATTGCTAAAACTTCTCCTGTCTTTACATTCATTACTACACAAGAACCACCTTGTGCATCATATGATTTTCCAAATCCTCCATTTTTAATTTTCTCTATATTAGCAGCTAATGCTTTCTCTGCAATTTGTTGCAATTTTGAATCTATCGTTAAAACAACGTTTGAACCTGCTATTGCCTCTTTTTCTATTACTTCAGCAGTAATTGTTCCATCTACTGCCATATCTATTTGCTTTGTACCTTTTTGCCCTTTTAAATATTCTTCAAAAACATACTCTATTCCTGTTTTTCCAATAATATCATTTTGACTATATTTCTCTTTCCTGCTTTCATATTCTGTATCACTAATTTTAGTTGCATACCCTAATATATGTGATGCTAAAGTTCCTTGTGTATATTGTCTTACAGGCTGTACTGCTATATTTACACCTGGAAAATAATCACTATTTTCAGAAAATTCTGCAACCGCTTCTCTTGGTATATCTTCTGCTATAATAAGTGATTTTGTACTACTGTATCCTTCTCTAGTTATTGCATATCTTATTGATATTATTTTTCTCGTTTCTTCAATATCTATATTTTGTATCTTGTATTTGTTTTTAAATTTATAAAATACTTCTTCTGCTGTTGCATTCTCATCTATATCATTATTTTTTTTCCAATTTACACTACTTTCATTAGATAATGTAAATTCAAAAGGATTTATCTTTACTGGGAAATCGTCTTTGTATTTAACATTATATTTTTCTAATACATTTACTATTCTTAAAATTGAATCATTTAATGTATTTGTATCTATTTTGCTTTTATATAATTCTATATTAAACCTTTGTCCTGATGTTACTAATGTATTTCCCGATCTATCTAATATTTCTCCTCTTGCTGGTTCCAATATACTTTCTCTTGTAAGTCTTGTATTAGATTGTTCCCTATACTCTGCCCCATGTACTATTTGAAGATTAAATAATTGCACAATGAGTATTACTCCAATAACATATGTAAAAATTGTTATTATATTATATCTAAAATTAATGTTTCTTTTATTTATTTTTTTTGCCAATTTCTCACCTCCAATATAATCTTTTATATTAAAACTTATATTTAATTTTAAAAATACCTTGTTAAAATCTTATTCTCTTTATATTCATTTTCAATATAATAACCAAATTTCTGTATTAATGGATAAATTATAATTGTTATTAACATATTATAAATTACTTCTATTACTAAAATTTTTATAAAACTAAATATTTCAAAATTTATTGAAAATAAAATATAATTAATAAAATATGATACAATTTCAAATAAAACTGTACTTCCTAATACCATAAACATTATTGTTATTCTACTATCTTTAGAAAAATTTTTATTAAAAATTGTTGCAATTACTCCAATTATTGATAAACCTATTAAATTTGCTCCAACTTTTTCATTAAATATTATATCTAATACTGCTCCTATTATTATTCCATATGTTACTCCTATCACTCTATTTCCAAACAGTCCTATAAATAGTATATATATAATAAAAAGATTTGGTTTTATTCCTGCTATATTAAACCAACTAAAGAAATTAGATTGTAAAAAAAATATTATATATGCAATTAATATTAAAAATATATTTATAACTACTTTTTTCAATCTAATCCCTCCTTTAATTATTTTTAATTACTAATACTGTATTTAATCTTGTAAAATCAACAGCTGTATCAATTATTGCATATCTATCAGTTATATTTTTGGTTGTAACAATTTTCTTTATTGTGCCTACATGAATTCCTTTTGGATATATTCCACCTAAACCAGATGTGTCTACACTATCCCCTTGAATAATATCTGTTTCTGTAGCAATATACATGGCTTTTAATTGAGTATTACTATCAAGTGTACCTTTACAAACTACACTATTTTTATCTGTACTCATTAAACAGCTCACAGAGCTAGATGTATCTATTATTGTTCTTACTTTTGCAGTATTCTTAGTAACAGAAACAACATGTCCAACTAATCCCTCATCTGCAATAACAGTCATATTTTGCTCTACACCATCATCTTCTCCTATATTTATTATAATAGTTTTTGAATAATTACTTATATCTTTATCTATTACATAACCAGGAATTGTTGTATATTCACCATACTTTTCAGTTAATCCTAAATATTCTTTTAATGTCTCGTTTTCAGATTTAATATTCTCTAATTCTCTTAAAGATTGTTCTAATTCACTATTTTTCTGTTTCAAGTTTTGATTCTCTGTTTTCAAATTACTAATGTCTGTGAAAAATGTTGAATTTCCACTAACTTTATTTTTTAAATATGTTAATCCATTTTGTACTGGCATTACTAATTTATTAGCTATGTTTTCAAAAAAAGATATATTAGATTCTTTATTAGATAAGATTACTATTAAAATTAAACAAACTATTGTAATTACAATACCCCATACTCCATTTTTTTTATTTTTATACAACTTCTCCAACCCTCTCTAAAACTGATACTAATTAATTTTTCGTTTTCTTTAATAATAAAATAATATTAATCTGAAAAAACGAGTTTGACCCCATTCATTATTCACTTTAATCAATTATAATGTGTATCATAAATATGAATATTCAGTGTCTTAAATGCCTTGGAAAACGGAATTTTTAAGATACATATTATTTTATTTATAGTAATATAAATTTTTATCTTCTCTTTCTAGAATTAATTAATACAGTTTTTAATCTTTCCAAATCTTCTAATGTCTTTCCAGTTCCCCTTACAACGCAATCTAATGGTTCTTCTGCTATATATACAGGCATTCCTGTCTCCATGCTCAACAATTTGTCCAAATTTTTAATTAAAGCTCCTCCACCTGCAAGAACAATTCCCTTTTCCATTATATCTGATGATAACTCTGGTGGTGTCTTTTCAAGAGTTACCTTTACAATATCAACTATTTTGGCTATAGATTCTCTTATTGCTTCTTCAACTTGAACAGAAGTAATTGTTTCATTTCTAGGTAATCCATCTGTTAAGTCTCTACCTCTAATATCCATCTGTAATTCTGACATTAGTGGCAATGCACAGCCAATTTGCATCTTTATTTGTTCTGCTGTTGTTTCTCCTATTGCTAGATTCATTTCTTTTTTTACATAATTTACTATATCATTATCTAATTCATCTCCTGCAACTCGCAAAGAATGGCTAATAACTATTCCTCCTAATGAAATAACTGCAACTTCTGTTGTTCCTCCACCTATATCGACAATAATATTTCCACTTGGTTCAGCTACATCTAAACTAGCCCCTATAGCAGCTGCCATTGGTTCTTCAATTAAAAAGACTTCTTTTGCACCTGCCTGCATTACAGATTCTTCTACCGCTCTTTCTTCTACTTCTGTTATTCCTGATGGTACACCTACTACAACTCTAGGTTTTCCTATATTATATCTTTTTTCAACTTTTCCTGTTATATTTTTTAACATTAATTGAGTTGCTGTAAAATCTGCAATAACTCCATCTTTTAATGGTCTTACAGCTTTAATTTGTTCAGGTGTTCTACCTAACATTTCTTTCGCTTCATTTCCTGTTGCTAATATATTTCCTGTTTTTTTATCTATAGCAACTACTGAAGGCTCTTTTAATACTATTCCTTTACCTTTTACTGTTACTAATATATTAGCTGTCCCTAAATCTATACCTATATCTTTTGAACCAAATGTAAAAAATTTCACTATAAATACCCTTCCTTTCCATCATTCATCGTCAATATAATTAATGTTTGCAAAATCACATATAAATATTTTAATTTAATATGTTTTCTTTAGTTTTTTTATCTTTTTTCTTATCTCTTCATATATACTTTTGTAATCATTTCCTGCTATTATTACATGATCTACCAATTCAATATTAAATTTTTTTGCTTCATTATATAATTTATCTGTAAAATCAATATCTGCATTACTTGGTGTTGGGTCTCCTGATGGATGATTGTGAACTACTATCATATTTGGTGCATTTGTTTTTAATGCTTCTGATATAATTTCACTTTGTGTTACATTTGCAGAATTCACACCTCCATGTGCTACATCTATTATTTTTAATATTTCCAATTTTATATTTAATAAAACTAATTTTATAATTTCTTTTTTTTCGTTTTTCATTTCCTCTTGTAATAACTTAGCTAAATCATCTGTATTACTTATTTTTATTCTTCTATAATTTGAAGGTCTTGACATCCTTATTGATAATTCTCCTATTGCTTTTAATTGTATAGCCTTTACCCTTCCTATTCCCTTTATTTCCATTAGTTCTTGTAAGCTTAATTCTTTTAGGAAACTTAAATCTCCTGAATTTGAATTATAACTTAAATTTAATATTCTTTGTGCAATTTGAACTGATGTTTCTTCTTTTGTTCCTGATTTTATTATTATTGCTAATAATTCAGCATTTGATAATGTCTTTTCTCCATATAATTCTAATTTTTCATATGGTCTCTCTGATTCTGGTAATTGTTTTATTGTTAATGACAAATTAAATCATTCCTTTCACTTCGCTTCGCTCGTTCATCGTCTTCCAAGATTTTTCTTTGAAAAATCTCGTCTTCCAAATCTTTGCCTCTGAAGCTTCTTCGCTTCGCTCGTTCATCGTCTTCCAAGATTTTTCTTTGAAAAATCTCGTCTTCCAAATCTTTGCCTCTGAAGCTTCTTCGCTTCGCTCGTTCATCGTCTTCCAAGTTTTTTCTTTGAAAAATCTCGTCTTCCAAATCTTTGCCTCTGAAGCTTCTTCGCTTCGCTCGTTCATCGTCTTCCAAGTTTTTTCTTTGAAAAATCTCGTCTTCCAAATCTTTGCCTCTGAAGCTTTTTCGCTTCGCTCGTTCATCGTCTTCCAAGTTTTTTCTTTGAAAAATCTCGTCTTCCAAATCTTTGCCTTTGAAGCTTTTAATTTGTCCCCTCTTTTTTTTATAATACTTTTCTATATATGAAAATTGCAATAATCATTCCAATAATACTTGCTATGTTTATTTTAAATACTAAACCGAATGTTAATTTTAATACACTTAAATCTAATACTATTGGATTATCAAGTCCAAAATTTTGCTCATAAGATAACCACCACAACCATGGCACTTCTGCAGCTAATTTTCCTAAAAGCCCTCCTATTACTAAACCTGATAATATAAATACTATTAATATCCATATACTTTTATCTCTTGTAGCCATTTTGTACCTCCATTTTTTCTTTTATCCTTACGGATTTACTATTTTTAGATACTGATATTATATATTGATTTTGCTAATTTTTCAAGTAATTTATGGGAAAAAATATATTATTTAGAAAAAAGATATATATTATTCAGCTCCGTTTTCCAAGGTGTTTAAGATACTGAATATTTAAATTTTAGAGACACACTATAACGGCTTAAAGTAAATATTGACTCATTGTCAAACTTGCTTTATTATATATATCTTTTTTCTAAAATTAGATTCATAAAATAAAAAAAATCGAAAATTTAAATAAAATACTTATTGCCAAAAATTGTGTCTTTAAATATAATAATATAAGTAGTATAATATAATTAAGATATATTTAAGAGCAAAATGCTCGAATGGAGGCTTTAATGAAAATAGAAAAACTAACAGAAAACAAAATTCGTATAATACTAAAAGATCTTGATTTACAAGATAAATCTTTAAATCCAAATCAACTATTGCTAAATACTGCAAACAGCCAAAGTTTACTTTTAGATATTTTAAATAAGGCAAAATCTGAATGTAATTTTGATACAGATGGTTGCAAATTATTAATTGAGGGTTTTTTCAATATTGATGATTCTTATGTATTTACAATAACAAAATACAAAGAAAAATCTCCAAATCAAAAGAGATATGTATCAATAAAAAATACTAATATCAATAATAGTACTAAATTAATATATTCATTTAGCAATTTTGATGATTTTTGCAATTTGTGTAATTATTTGAATGAAAACAAACATATAGTATTAAAAAATTTATTAAAGAATTCAATTTTATATTTATATAATGATACATATTACCTTGAAATAGATGAATTAAATACATCTAATAAACTATATAAGACTTTTATTTCTTACATTTCAGAATTTTCTAATAAACTAAATTATAATAAAAATTTTGATGCAAAATTAAAAGAATATGGAAAAATTATAATAAAGAAAAATGCTTTGCAGACTGGAATTAAATATTTTTAATAATATAAATTTTAACTAATAATCCACAGTTTATAAAAAACTGTGGATTGTTTATTTTAATATAAATAATTTTGTGGATTATATGCAACTCCATTTACTCTAATCTCGAAATGCAAATGAGGTCCAGTTGAATTACCTGTTGAACCTACGGCAGCAATAGTTTGTCCTTGAGACACTTTAGTACCTGCTGAATAATACAATTCATTGCAATGTCCATAATATGTTTGAACTCCATTACTATGTGTTATAACCATTAATTTGCCATATGAACCCTTCCATCCTGAAAATGTTACAGTTCCACCTGCTGCAGCAACAACTGGTGTTCCCTTAGATGTTGCAATATCCAAACCAGTATGTGCAGAACTTCTAATACTACTTCGTACCCCAAATCTTGATGAAATAACACCTGCTACTGGTTTTCTTAATGATATTCCTAAACTTGCTGTACCATTTGAAATAGTCATTGCTGTATTAACCTTTCCAATAGAAGTTGTTTTAGTATCATTTGTTGAAGCAACTGTTACTTTTGGTTTCTCTACATATAGCTTTGCAACTGCATCTTCAACTGTTGTAAAATCTTTCATTTCTGTCTCATATTTTTCTGCAATTGTTATACTATCCATATTATCTGTATCTTTTTCTTTAAGTTTTGCTACTATAGACTCCGCTTGAGAAAAATCAGATACATATAATTTTTCTTCATTTTTCTCTAAAATTGCATAATATCTATAATATTCAACACCTTCTGATTTAACTAAATTAAATATTTCTTCATCATTTGACTTTACATTTCTTTTTAATAAACAAACTTCATATTTAGGTAAATTATTAACTTGAACAAATGCTGTATTCTCGCTTTCCCCTTTTTCCGTATGTTCATTTATCTTAGCTTGTAATTTACTTTTGTTATCTGTATATCCTACCATTTGACCATCTATTGTTACACTATAACTTATTTTATAGAAAAATGATGTTATTCCTATTATTACTAAAAGTGCTATTGATATTAATATTGTTATTTTCATAGACCTTTTTGTGTGTACTAATAATTTTTTTAACATTATTTTTTCCTCTCTTGTTTATTTTTTTATATGATATACATTTTTTTATTTTTTTGCAAATCACTTTTATTTTGTTTTTTTATATACTTTTTTCTTTTTTTCTTTCTATTCCTCTTTTTTATTTTAATTATCTTTAATTTAAAAAGTGTGATAAAGGGGGCGTCCCTTTTTGTCACATTCCTTATATTAAAATTTGACAACATTTTAATCATTCAAATTTTCTTTTTACAAAAAAATTTGTTCTTGTGCCAAATTGCTGAGACTGTTAAAGTTTTACTTTTTACAGTCTCAGTATGCAAGAAATTTGTGTACAATATATTTTATATAATAGAAAGTCAGTATGACTTTCCTATTATTAAAAAAAAAATAAAAATGTGACAAAAAGGGACGCCCCCTTTGTCACATTTCTTATTATTTATTTTCTATAACCTTTTTCTTAATTACAACTATTCCTACTCCCATTATAATTAATGCTGTCATTCCTACTATTATTGGTATTACATATCCTCGGTTCTCTCCTGTACTTGGAACTATTGTTACACTTTCTGCTGTTGATGATGCTGGGAATGTTTCTACTACTTTTCCTATTTGTTGTTCTATTATTATTCCTGTTCCAGTGCCTTCTATTGTCGTTTTTTCTATTTTTACTGTGTCTGCTTCATTTTTAAATTCTATTCCTTGCATTCCT
>CANSII010000052.1 GCA_947646915.1 uncultured Clostridium sp.
GCATTTGTATATTATTTAATAGTTCCTTTTGTTATCTTTGGGATTAATTGGTTTGAAAATTTGTGGTGGTTAAGAGGTGGAGTTGTTTCTATACTTATGGCTATTCCAATAATTATTCTAGTAGCAAAAGAAGATAAAAAAAGCCCAATAGCAATGACAATTATGTCTATCATTTTAGGAAGTATTATTGGAGTTGTAGGGCATTTCTTGAACCTAATGTAATTGATAACTTACAATTCGTAAAGGAGGAAAAATGGGATTATATGTAGGATTAAGAGTTAAGGGAGTAGTAAAAAAAGAGTTTAGAGATGAAATAAAAAAGATAGAAGAATATGGCGAATGGAAAAAGTCAAAGGATATAAAATTTAAAGAGTTTTCTAAAATCGAAAGAGCAAATTTTATTCCAAATGGTGCATATGCTGATTGCGAAAGTTATTCAAAGTATAATAAAGATACAGGAGAATGGGATTTTAAGTGTTACATTAATTATGGATTAGAAACAATTAATGCTTTTATTAAGTTAATACCTTATTTTATGGAAAAGATAGAGATACTTAAATCAGGATTTACTGGAGATGTAGATAATGTAGTCGACGAATATAATATGATTGACGGAAGAATTTGTTTATCTAAAAGTTATGAGGAACGAGAAAACTTTGAGGGGAATATCTAAATCTGACAATTTAATGAATATATTTTAAGTAAAAAATTACAATTTTGAAAGGTAACAATTATGGAAGCAGAAGAAATATTAAAGTATTGTCTTGAAAATTTAAAAGATACAATTTTAGTAGAGAGTTGGGGAGAAAAAGGAATATTTTACAATCCAAATAATGTCTTAAAAAGAGGAGTATATGTACTCACAATAAAAGAAAAAGATGGAGATAATGATAAAGGCTCAAAATTAGATAGAGAAAATGTATATAGAGTCAATTTAGGTATTCGCAAGAAAAGTTTTATTGAATTATTTAATGAAGTGCCTAAAAGACCAAATGCAGGTGGAATAGTAGATATGAATTATGATTTTACAGAATTAGATAAGATAATTCCTCATCCTGTGTATGCTTGGATGGGATGGATTTCAGTATTAAATCCATCAAATGAAACTTTTGCAGAACTAAAACCATTTATTCAAGAATCTTATGAATATGCAGTAGAAAAATTTAAGAAAAGAAAAGTATAAATTACAATTTCTAAAATATATTAAGAGATGTTTCAAAATCGAATCATCTCTTAATTTGAAATTTTCTCTGATAATCTTTTATTTTAAGAGAACTAATTATTTTAAATATCTTTTAAACCATTTCTTCTATATTCTTCCATTAGAAAATAAAATATACTAAGTTTAGTAGTTTTTATTATTCTTGCAGCAGAATCCTTTTCTTTTTTTTCTGTTAAATAGTAGTGATTATTAGGCTTTTTTAGTATTTCAAAAATTGTATTCTCATTATTTTTAAATTTCCTTATTGATTTATCATATATTATACCCATTTTAATTCCTTTCTATTAATATCTTGTTTTAATTTAGATATTAGATTATTATAAAATATTTCTATATCACCTACAAAATCTTCTATATTCCAATGATAGAAGGAACAAATTTTTTTAGATAATCTCCACTCAATATTGAAATCTTCTATATATAGTAACAAATTTCTAATACAAAGCCATCCTTCACCTCTTAAAACAATAGGGCATAGTTGTCATTATATACAAATTTTTTTTTAAGATTAAATTCTAAGTCAAGCTTTTTTGCTTTTTCTGGTGATAAATGAACACTAAAATAGTCATTATCCTTTATCCAAACATCATTATTTTTTATAAAAATTTGTTTTTTTCTAATACCATTAATCATAGAATATGTATGTTTTAAACCTTTTAATTCAATAGGTTTAATTAATTTAGGTTCTCCATATCTTCTACTAGAAACTTCTTGATATTCTAAAAAATCATTAATATGTACAATATAATGTTTATAAAAATTATCTATAGTATCTATTTTCCAACAAACAGAATTTAAAGCATAGTCCATATACTGACAATATTGCTTTCCTATAAATTGAAAAATAACAGAAATATCCTTGTCTTTTTTTATTAAATAAAGAGTTTTATTTCCTAATTCTCTATGGGCTATACTTGATTCTTTTATTCTCTTTATCATATCTAAATTTTCCACTTTAATAATCTTCCTTTCTTTATTTTTCTATAATAGTAGGCTATTTCAATTTGCTTAATTTAATTTTTGATTTATATCTTTTACTAGAAATAGTATAAGGACTAGAAGGAATAATTTCATCTTCAGGATCTTCATACAAACATTTTTCTATTGTATCAGAAGCTAATCTGTCAACATTTGTAAGAGCATGAGAATATACATTTAATGTTGTATCAACATTAGAATGTCCAAGTCTGCTACTTACATTTTTTATATTAATTCCTTCAGCAATAAGAATAGTAGCACTTGTATGTCTTAATCCGTGCAATGGTACTTCAGGAGGAAGATCAATTTTTTTCCTAAATAATCTAAACCACCTAGTTACTGTTGCAGGACACAATCTTTTTCCTTTTCTAACACCTCGATTGTTTACAAATACTAAATTATTATCCGTATTAGGAGTAATTTCATGATAATGTTTTAGTAATTCCATAGTAGTAGGTGGCATATAGATACTTCGATGAGAAGTAGGGGTTTTCAAATCACCTTCAACATAACCAAGATTCGGAACTTGTAAACTTGATTTTGAAAGTTTTATAATATTTGAATTGAAATCAACATTAGACCATTTTATACCAAGAATTTCACTCCTACGAAGTCCACCAGCAATTGCAAAATGTACAATTAGTTGATATTTTAAATCAACCTTTTCTACGGCATCTATTAATTTAAATGCTTCTTGATATGATAAACATCTCTCCTGGACATGAGCTTTTTTAGCTTTTTTATGTTTTTTATTTGATAAATCAGACCTAGATTGTTTTACAGAATTTGATTTTACATATTGCCATTTTTTTGCACAAGTGAACACAGAGCATAATACCGCAAAGATTCTATCAATTGTACCAATTGACAGTAAATTACCAGTTTGTGTACTTACTTGTTTAGATAACCAAGAAAAATATTCAGACCAGATATAAGGTGTAAAGTCAGCCATTTTATAATTTCCTAGTTTTGGAAATACCCAAGATCTAAGTTCTTGCATATGTTTATAAATAGTTTCACCAGCAAGATTATGAAAAGCATAATAGTCTAAATATCTTCTTGTCACAAAATTTTCAAGTGTCATTTTACAGGGTTTAACATAAGTACCATTATTAATATCAGTAACAAAAGAAGCTAAAAATACTTCAGCTTCTTGATAAGAAGCACAAGTAACAGTTTTTATATATCGTTCATGATCTTTCATATACCAAAGTTTATATTTATTATTACCTTTGACTGTAATAGAACCAGCCATAAAAGAACCTCCTTAATAATTGATTATTAAAGAGGAAACAGTAAAATAATATTAATCTTCATTCTCATTATCAGATTCATTAGTTTCTGGTTCATTAGGCAAATGAGATATTTGTTTTAAAAATGGTTTATTTGCTTTTATAATATCTCTAAACAATTTCAATTGTTGCTTAGAAATGTCATCACCTTCTTTTATAATACCAAGTTTAACAAATTCGTTTTTTAAAAGAATTGCATCATTAACATATTCTTCTGCATTCTTTATATTACTTAGACCTCTTAAATAATCAATAGAGCAAGAAAAGTAGTTTGCGATTGCTTCTTCAACCATAGGATCAATATTATTAACAAAACCAGTTTCATAATTACTAATTGTTTGTTGAGAACAACCTACAAGTTCAGCAAGTTCTGATTGTTTCAAACCTGCTGCTACTCTTAGCTCATTTAATTTATTTTTTACTTCGTTTTTTGCTTTGTTTTCTTTTTTCATATAATTCTCACTCCTAAATATTTAATAAGGCTACCTTAATTATACAAGTATAATTTGTATAATGTCAATAGTAATACTATAAAAAACTATAATTTACCAATTGTATAAGTATGTAAATTATATTATGCAAAAATTATTTACATATTCATGAAACTAGTATATAATTTAAATAGTTTTAATAAATATTTAAGAGTTAATTTATAGAAGAAGTACCAATTCTTCTATAAAACATTTTAAATATATTAAGATTTGAGAAAGAGGGCTTATACAAGGGCTTCTTCTTTCTTTTTTTTCTGTATTCTAAATGTATGTTTTCGTTTAAATAAAATCTTGTCTAAAGTATCTCCAGCTACTTTATCAATAGATGTTAAAGCATGCGAATAAATATTTAATGTAGTTGATGTATTAGAATGACCGAAGTCTGCTACTTACATTCTTTACATTGATTCCCTTTGAAATCAAGATAGTAGCATTTGTATGTCTTAATCCGTGCAATGGAACTTCTGGAGGAAGTTCTATTTTATCTCTAAATGCTTTAAACCAATTTGTGACAGAAACTGGATTCATTCTTAAACCTCTTCGCCTTCCTTTATCATTAATAAAAACGAAATCATTATCATAGTCAACTGTTTGCATTTTATAATCTAATAGCATAAGCATTGTTAAATGGGGAAGGGCTATTGTTCTTTCAGAAGAGTCATTTTTTAAATCACCCTCAACATATCCTTTTTTAGGAACATATTGAATAGACTGTTGCAATGTTAAAGTTTTATTAACAAAATCAATATTTTTCCATTTAATTCCCATTATTTCACTTCTACGAAGTCCACCTATAATTGCAAAATGTACAATGATTTTATATTTTAGATCAACAGTTTCTAATGCTTTTATTAGTTTTCTGCTTTCTTCCATAGTTAAACATCTTTCTTGTATATGAGAAATATTATTTTTTGAATTCTTTTTAAAATCATCAGGTCTTGCAGCATATAAAGGATTTACAGTAAATAATTTCCAAGTAACAGCACAGCTAAAAACAGATGATATAATTCCAAATATTTTTTCTCTGCTTCCTACTGATAAAACTTTATTTGTTTTTGGACTAATTTGTTTAGCAAGCCAATTGAAATAATCAATAAAAAATGGAGTGGTACATTTAGCAAGTACAGTATTTCCTATTTTTGGTAGTACCCAATTTTTTAATGCTCTATAATAGTTATAGATACATTCTTCAGCAAGCATATCATAAGCATAGTTTTCAAAATATAAATCAACAAACTCTGATAATGTGCAAGTATTCTTATCAATTTGAGACATTTTATCAATTTGTGAAACAAACTTTTCTAAAAGCTCATCTGCTTCAGCATCATTAGCAGCAATAACTGTTGTATTATATCTTTCTCTATTTTTCATATAACTTAATTTATATTTTCCGTTAGCTCTTTTAATTTTAGTTCCAGCCATAAAAACTCCTTTCTAAATAATTTGTATTATTAAACTCTTTTTGCTAAATGGCACAATATCAATAGTTATAAAAAACACTTTACATAAGATTGCCATTTTCTGTAAGTTGTGGTATAATTATAACAAAAAGGGCTTTAACAATGTCGAATTTTGTAGAATTGGCGAAAATGCTTAAAGAAAATAGTATAGATGTGGAGGACTTTATTATTCTTATACAACTTCTACTAGATTTGTCTGAAGAATAGGTGAAAGTCTAATAAAGAGTCCTCTATTAACATCTATTAAATGCCTAAGAAGGGTAATCTGTCCATTAGAAAGAGATTGTCCTTCTTTTAATATGCCTAATTTTTTAAATTCTGAAGTTAAAATAATACTTCTTTCTGGATTTTTTATATCTGTTAATCCTTTTAAATAATCTACTGAACAATCAAAATAGTTCGCAGCTATTTCTTCTATCATACCATTTAAATTTGTACGACCTTGCTCATATTTACTAATCATTTGTTGACTGCAACCAAGTATTTCTGCTAAATCTGATTGCTTCAAATTTTTTTCTAATCGTAATTCTTTCAAACGATTCATGTATATCAACTCCTTTTGATATATTATACAAATCAAGTTTGTACAAGTCAATAGTTTTTTGAAAAAAATTCATAAAAATTTATTGATATACAAATTGTATTGGTATATAATCGCACCATACAATTATGAGTTGTGTAAAAAAAGTAGAAAGGAGGAAAGATATTTGAATGAAAAATAATATAAAAAAAATACGAAAGAAACAAAACATCAGTCAAAAACAATTAGCGGAATACTTAGATGTATCTCAACAGGCAGTATCATACATAGAAAATGGAGTAACTAATATATCATCAGAAAAAATGAAAAGAATATGTGAATTTCTAAAAAGTGATTTATTAGAAGTTTTTCCAGAAATGAATGTTATGAACAAGTGATTTTTTTATATTAAGATTGGAGATGATAAAATGGCTGAACAAATTTTAACAACTAAAGAAGCCTGTGATTATCTTGGGGTAAGCTATTGGACATTAATCCATAAATTAGTTAAAGAAATTCCTCATATAAGGATAGGAAAAAGAGGCAATATTAAATTTAAAAAAAGCACATTAGATAAATATTTAGAAGAACAAGAAGAAAAAAGTAAAAGTGTATTACAACAGGATTTAACTCCACATAAAAAAGAAGCCAGTATAACTGAATTAAGAGAAAGATACAATAAAAAGAATAATGGAAAATCTATAGAAGAAATAATGCAAAAAGTAAGGTCTATTCGATAGTGGAGGTAAGTATGGATTGTTATACACAAATAGAATTATTAAAATATTCAAAATTCTTTATAGAAAGAGGAAAAATAGAAATAGCGAAAAATTTTATTATCCAAATTATAAGGAAAACAAAAAACAAAAGATTATTAATTTCTTTAAATGAAATGTTAAATTGTTTAAACAATAAAAACCAAATATATCACCAATTAGTATTAGACCATATAAACGAAATAGTAAAAAATGAAAAAGAATTATCCAAGTTTTTCAGCACACAGGATAATCCTCATATCAAATATGATATTCAAAAACATATTGTTTAAATTATAACACAGAATTTGAAAATGTAAATAGAAATAAAACAATTAAACCAGTTTAAAATAGAATTTAACTGTTTAATTACAAAGATTGGAGATATTAGAAAATGGCTAATAGGAGAATGTTTAGCAAAAAAATATGTAGATCAGCTAAATTCTTGAAAATGCCTTCAGAATCTCACAAACTTTATTTGCATTTAATATTAGATGCAGATGATGATGGTGTTGTAGAAGCATATAGTGTTATGCAAGCAGTTGGAGTAGAGGAACAATACTTTGATATATTAGTAGAAAAAGGATATGTTAAAGTTTTAAATGATGATTTAGTCTCTTACATAATAGACTGGAGAGAGCATAATGTTATTAGAGCAGATAGAAAAGTAGATAGCATTTATAAGGATTTGCTATTAAAAGCAATACCAGGAATAAAATTGGTTGAACCAAAAAAGAGAGCAACTAGTAAAAAGAAAGAATCTTCAGAACAAGAAGGACAGTCAAATGACAGCCAAATGGAAGTCAATGGACAGACAAATGACAGTCCAAAGGCAGACAATCGACAGACAGATGACAGACAAATGACTGACATTGGACAGCATAAGATAAGTCAAGACAATATAAGTCAAGATAAGTTAGAAAAAGAAAATTTAAAAAAAGAAAATATAGAAGAAGATAATACAAGTGAAATTAGTATAGAACAAATAGAAAAAACTGAAAAAGATTATAAAAAAATAAAAATAATATTTGAAAACTCTTTAGAAGATATAACGGAAGAAAATATTAATGAATGTATTAACTATCTTAAATGTTTTCCAATAGAACTAGTTGAGTATGCACTTATTAGAACTGGTATGATAAAAAATCCAACATGGCAGTACACTAAAAAAATCCTGAATAGCTGGTTAGCAAAAGGAATCAATACACTTCAACAAGTCAAGCAAGATGAAAAGGAATTTAAGAAGAATAACAACAATAGTGAAGCAGATTCAAGTGATCCTAATGGCTTTAAAAGGAAGGGAGAAGAACTATTGAATGAAGAATGAAGATAGCGATATTACAAAAGAATATTTCATAGATAGTCAAGATACTGAAAAACTAAAAAACTATCAGTACCCAACCATTCCAGATGCACAATATTGTCCATTTTGCAAAAAAAAATTAGGATGGAAAGGTCTTATAAATCCTTTTGACCAAACTAGAATTTTTAATTGGTTTTCAGTTATAGATTGTGACTGTAAGGAGTATTTAGAAGATAAAGAATTTAAGAGGCTTCGTGAAGCAGAAGAAGAAAAAAAGAAAGAAGAAGCAGAAAGAAAAATAGCATACCAAAGAAAAATAGAAAAATTATTTCAACAAAGTAATATTAGCAAAAGAGGAATGAAGAGGACTTTTGAAAACTACAAAACTAATGATGAAAATAAAAAAGTTTTTGCTATGGCCAAAAGATATGCAGACTGTTGGCAAAAGTATAAGGAGGATGGAACAGGACTAATTTTTATTGGAAGATATGGAACAGGAAAAACACACTTAGCATTTGCAATAGCCAATTCATTATTAATACAAGGAATACCAGTTATTTATGAGACATTTATTAATTTAATGGAGAAGTTAAAAGAATCCTATAATAACAATAATTTAGATTACTATGAAATTATTAGACTGTATTGTAAATGTGACCTTTTAATTATTGATGATCTTGGAAAAGAAAGACTAAGTGAATGGGTATTAGAGAAATTGTTCCAAATAATTAACAGTCGATATGAAAATATGCTACCTATAATTATTACAACAAACTATACAGAGCAAGAACTTGTAAAAAGATTAAGTCTTGGAAATGATGGGAAAACAGCAGAATCATTAGTAAGCAGACTGAATGAAATTTGTATAGAAATAGACACAAATTTTCAAGATTATAGAAAAAATAAATGAAGTAAGGAGATATATTTATGGCTGAATATTCAATTGTAGAATGTGCAAAAGCATTAAATTACAATAGTGTACAAGCTATTTATAATCAGAGTAAAGAACTAGAAAATTTAGGATATTTAAAAACTAACGATTCAGGGAAAAAAGTAATAACTGAAGAAGGACTTCAATATTTGAAAATAAAAAGAGCAGCAAATTATAGAAATGCAGAATTAAATGAAAATAATATTGAAGAAAAATTGATGATTTCTGAATCAGAAATAGAAAATAGATTTCTAAAGGAGCAAAATAAGTATCTTAAAGAGCAGGTAGACTATTTTAAAAACAAATATGAAGAAATGGAAAAAGACAATAAACTATGGAAAGAAATGTACAGGCAGCGAGATGAAATAATCTTAGAAAAAGAAAGAAGTATGTTGCTTCCAGTAGTACCAAAAAGGAAGAAGTTTTGGAAAGGATAATTTTATGGAATATGATGAGATTGATGAATTTATATGTAGAAAATTATATTATGTAATCAATAGTGTAAAAACATACTATAAATTTAGAATATTTGATTTAGGAGCAAAAAGAGAAGTAGGAATACTAACAGAAAATGAATATGAAAAACAGTTAAGAAAAGATGATTATTTAGAAGATGTAAAAAAATACTTTAATTCATTATGTACTGATGAATTAAAAAAAATTGAATTAACATCTAATATTAGTTCTTTTGAAACAATATTTAGTTTTGATACAAGGCTATTTTTAGAAATGGATAAAAAGAAAAGTTTTAAAGAGTTAGTTCCATATTTTACAGAGAATCTTATATCAAAACAAAGATATAATGAAATAAAACAAAATTTAAAAGATATGATAGAACAGAATAATCAAACTGAAGAAACAGAGGAGAATGAATTGGAAAATTAATAAAATAGATGAAAAGGAGAAGAAAAATGCAAGAAATTAATACCTATAATGTTAATAGTAATTTGAATAAACTTGATAATATGTCAGAACATGACTTTAAAACAAAGAGTATGGAAATATGTAAAACAATAATTATGGACCAAAAAATGATAGAAGATATGTACTTAACTAAAAGACATAAATTTGAAGAATTAAATAACAAAATGCTTGAAGAAATGGAGAAAAAATATAATTCAAAAACGATAGACAAATTTGCTTTTCAAACATTAGATAGTTATTTTGAATTAATAAGACAAGAAGCAAGGAGAGAATACAGTAGAAGACTACTAAAAATAATATTGGGATAAATTCATTTAAGGAGGCTTTAATATGGAG
>CANSII010000053.1 GCA_947646915.1 uncultured Clostridium sp.
TATCTGAACATATTACTGTTGCACTTCCTAATGTTTCAACTGCTGGTAATCTTTTTACTATTGCATTTCTTTTAACCATTTTTTGAACACCTATTGCTAATACTATTGTTGATACTGCTACTAAGCCTTCTGGTATTGCTGCAACTGCTAATGATACTGCTGTCATAAACATGTGTAACATTTCTTTTCCTTGAATTATTCCTATTACAAATATTACTATACAAATTACTATTGCGGCTATTCCTAGTGTTTTCCCTAGTTTATTTAATTTTTGTTGTAATGGTGTTTCTTGCTTTTCTGTAGCATTTATCATTCCTGCTATTTTTCCAACTTCTGTTGTCATTCCTGTTTCTACTACTATTCCTTTTCCTCTTCCATAAGTAACTAAACTTGATGAAAATAGCATGTTTATTCTATCTCCAATTCCAACTTCTTTTTCTTGTATAGTTTCTGATGTTTTTTCTACAGGCATTGATTCTCCTGTTAATGAGCTTTCTTGTGATTTTAAATTTATTGCTTCAATAATTCTTAAATCTGCTGGTATGTAGTCTCCTGTATCTAATACTACTATATCTCCTACTACTAATTCTCTTGCTGGTATTACTTTAATATTTCCATTTCTTATTACTTTTGAAGCATGGTCACTTAGTTTTTGCAATGCTTCTAATGATTTTTCTGCTTTACTTTCTTGTGCTATTCCAATTATTGCATTAACTAACACTACTATTAAAATTATTATTGTATCTGTAATTCCTTCTCCCTCTGTAATTCCAACTATTCCTGATACTATTGCTGCAATTATTAATATTATTATTGAAAAATCTTTAAATTGATCTATAAATCTTTGTATTAGTGTTTTTTTCTTTGTTGCTTTTAATTCATTAAATCCCTTTTCTTTTCTAATTTCTTGTACTTCTCCTTCTGTTAGTCCTTTTTCTCTGTTTGTTTTTAATTCGTTTTCAATTTCTTCTATTTTTTTATTGAACCAATTGTTTTTTTCCATTTCTTCTTCTCTCTTTCTTAAGATATAGTTGGAAAGAATTGTTTTGTGTCAATTTTCTACTTTCCTATCTTTTATTTTCTACATATTAAGTTTATTTATACTTGTTTTTCTTAATATCTATATAATTTGAATATATTATATTATACAGATATTTAAATTTCAACTTTTATTTCAAAAAAATGTATAAATATAAATGTAGTTACAATTCAAAAAAGAGCATCAAGATTAATTATTTAATCGTTGATACTCTTTTAGATTGGTGACCCCTACGGGAATCGAACCCATGATTCCACCTTGAGAGGGTGGCGTCTTAACCGCTTGACCAAGGGGCCATGAACATGTAATATTTATATCACTTTTTTGGTTCTTCGTCAAGCACATTATTTGATTTATCTAAAATTTCTTTTAATCTAGTTTTTTGTTTTGTCAAATATAAATATCCTATTAAAGCTTCAAATGCTGTAGAATACATATAATCTTGTACATTAGCATTTTTAGGAAGATGATGATTTTCTGCATTTCTTCCTCTCCTTACAATGTCCTTTTCTTTTTCAGTTAATTCTTCATATATTTTATTTAATATTTCTGCTTGTGCCTTTGCCTTTACTTTTTTAATTGCTTTAATATGTAAGGCATGTGGTTTTAAATTTGTTTTATTTACTAAATTTGTTCTGACATATAATTCATACACACAGTCGCCAATATACGCCCATGTAAGTGGTGACATTAAATTTACCTCATACTCATCTTTTTCGAAATCTATAAATTCATTCATTTTTTCCTCCATGTCCATCGGGGACGTTTTTTTTTGGACATTTTGTCCACTCTTGCCATGTCCATCGGGGACTGTCCCCTTTGGACATTATTTTACCTTTTCTATTGTTATTTTTCCTAATTTTCCATTTTTAAAATCATCTAATATTGTTCTAGCCATTTTTTCATCATCAACATTTCCACCTGACATTATGCACCCTCTTTTTTTGCCTATTTCTTTCATAATTTCATATATATTAACATTTTCAGGTTGTTCTTGTTTTAATATTTGTTCAATTTTGTTTTCTTCTATTTTGTATCTATCACTTAATTTTTTTCTGTAACTCTCTATTAAAAATTTTGTTAATTGATATGCTATTTCTACTCTGTCTAGTATTTCTTCTTTTATTGTTCCTGTAAAACATAAATTTAGGGCTACTTGTTCATTTTCAAATTTAGGCCATAATACTCCTGGTGTGTCTAATAATTCTATCTTTTCATTTATTCTTATCCATTGTTTTTGCTTTGTTATCCCAGGTTTGTTTCCTACTTTTGCAGATGTCCTTTTTGATATTCTATTTATAAATGATGATTTTCCTACATTTGGTATTCCTAATATCATTGCTCTTATTCTTCTTCCTGATCTTCCTTTTTGTGCTATCTCTTCTAATTGTTTCTCCATTATTTTTTCTATTTCTCTAATACAATTTTCTATTCCTTTTCCACTATTTGAATCTACTGTTACTGCTGGTATTTTCTTATCTTTAAAGTATTCAACCCATAATTTGTTTTGATTTTCTTCTGCTAAATCACTTTTGTTTAATACTACTATTTTCTTTTTGTTTTTTGTTATTTCTCCTATATTAGGATTTTGACTTGATATTGGTATTCGTGCATCTAATAACTCTATTATTATGTCTACTAGTTTTAGATCTTCTATTATTTGCTTTTTTGTTTTTGCCATGTGACCTGGGTACCAATTGATCGACGTTTTGTAACAATCTTCTTTATTCATTACTTTCACCTACCTTAAATTAAATATTATTTTTTATAAAATTTAGATTATTATTTAATTTTTTAAAGATGCAATTTTTGCTATTTCTTCTTTTTTTATTTTTCCTTCTCTTATAATATGAACTTTTTCACCTTCTACTTGAACAATTGTAGACACAGTATCACTTTCAATATCTCCATAATCTAAAATATAGTCTACTTTGCTACCTAATTCATTATTTATATTTTCTATTTTAGTTCCCGTAAGGCTACCTGAAAGATTAGCACTTGGAGCAACTATAGGAACACCTGATAATTCAATAAGTTTATAAGCAATACCTTCTTTTATAAGTCGGACTCTAACATATGTATCTCCTGCGGAAACAACATTAGGTATAACTCCATCCTTCTTTTTAAATTTTATTGTTAAAGATCCAGGCCAAAAAGTATCTATTAATTTTTGCTCAACATAACTTATATTATCTACTATTTCTTTTAACATAGAAATGTTTGAAATTAAAACAATTAAAGGTTTATTCTTAGGTCTTCCTTTAACTTCATATATTCTCTCACAAGCCTCTTTATTATAAGCGTTAGTTCCAATTGCATATACAGTATCTGTTGGGAAAACTACTAGTTTTCCTTCCTTCAAATCATTAGCTATTTTGAGAATAGTACCATTATCTATTTTATCTGTTTTTTTATATTTTGTCATTTTTTATTTCTCCTAATTATTGTATTAAAGTATAAGTCAAAAAACAGAAATATATGTTAATCTTTAACTTCCATCTTTTGACTTATACTTTAAATGTTACATTGTCCTATAATTATTTTTATCAGCTCTATCATCCAATTTTCTGTCAAATTGTTCATTTTGATAAAACCAATCTGTTTTCTTATCCTTTGGATTTAGCTTTCTATTTTTATCTAACAATAAATCTATTAATACAGCAATTGGAAGGATTATACCTATAATAGAAATCATCATTTCTGTATTTTGCGAAAGTGATAATGTTTGTCCATTTGCTATCATGTTTAATTTTATTGTTACATCTCCTCCAAAATATATTGCATGTAAAATTAAGTATATTAATCCTCCTATCATTTGCCTTTTTACTATTAATACTATACATAATAAAAATGCAAATAATATTGCTATTTCAAATGTTAAATTCATTGGGAAAATTCCCATAAAACTATCTCCAAATTGTGATGATAATGTTACTATTATTCTGAATATCCAAAACATTACCATGAACATTACTATTAAATATGTTGAAAAATTTTTCATTTTTATTCTCCTATCCACTATGGCTTTAATCCGTTCAAAACCATACAAAAGAAGACGGATGGTATCCGCCTTTTTTAGTCTACAAAATCAAAGTCATCTTTGAATCTTTCTTTAAATATTTCGAATACTTTGTTTAATACTTCTTCATCTTCTACACTTACATAAGATTCTTCTTCTGCTTCTTCATTATCATTGTCTTCAATTTTTAATATTACTACTTCTCCTTCTTCTTCTTCTCCTTCTTCTGCAACTGGTAATAATACAACATATTCTTCATCATCTAATTCTACTACATCTAGGAATTCAAATTTTACTTCGTTTCCTTCCTCATCATTTAATATTACTATATTATCTAATTCTTCTCCTTGTGTATTTTCATCCATAATTTTTTCTCCCTTCTAATTATTTTTATACTTTACTTTGGTATAATAAATTTTTGATATTTATTTTTATTAAATATCATATTTATAATATATTATTTTGTTTTTTTTTGCAACTATTTTGCTAAATTTATTTTATTTAGTTACTAGTTAATGTTTTCTATTTATTTATCTTATATATCAAGAATTTGAGTAGTATAAGCTAAATAGAACATTATCTAGTATCTTTATTTATATAAGTTTCCAAAATATATACTGCAGATATAGTATCTACAATTTGCCTTTTTTTATTCTTCTTTACATCTAAAAAATTCATAGTTTTATGTGCTGCAACAGTTGTTAATCTTTCATCAACAGACACAATATTTAATTTGTTGAATTTACATTTTAATTTGTGTATAAATTGTTCTGTAAGTTCTGCTCTAGTCGATTTTTCCCCTCTTAAATTTAATGGCATTCCTACAACTAATGTATCTATTTCATATTCTAACAGAATTTCTTCTAATCTTTTTAAAACTATTTTATCAGATCCATTTCGTTGTATTGTTTCTATTCCTTGTGCTGTAATATTTAGTGCATCTGTTATTGCTATCCCAACTCTTGAGTCTCCATAATCTATCCCTAATTTCCTCATTTTTTATTTTGTTCCTTATATTTGATTTTATTTTTTCGAGAGTTCATATTTTTTTATTTAATGTTTAATATAAAAATTTAATCTTCTATATCTAAATCAATGTATTTTTTTACCATTTTTTCTAATAGTTCATCTCTTTCAATTGCTCTTATCTTATTTCTTGCATTATTATGACTTGTTATATATGTTGGATCTCCTGATAAAATGTATCCTACTATTTGATTTATTGGATTATATCCCTTTTCTGTTAATGCTTGATATACTTCTTTTAATATATCTTTTGCTTTTGCATTTTCTTCTCTTTCTACTTGAAAATTCATAGTTTTATCTAAATCCATATTTTCCTCACTTTCACTTCGCTTCGCTTCGTTCATCGTCATCCAAAATTTTTTTCAAAAATTTCGTCTGCCAAATCATTTCTTTGAAGCCTTTTCGCTTCGCTTCGTTCATCGTCTTCCAAAATTTTTTTCAAAAATTTCGTCTGCCAAATCATTTCTTTGAAGCCTTTTCGCTTCGCTTCGTTCATCGTCTTCCAAAATTTTTTTCAAAAATTTCGTCTGCTAAATCATTTCTTTGAAGCCTTTTCGCTTCCCTCAAAAAGCTATCTTGGTTCGCTATGTTATATATTTGTTATGTCATTTTCTGTTTTTTCTGCATTATCTAAGTATTCTTCTAATTTTTTTAATACTTCTTCTATTCCTGTTCCTTTATAATATGTTGATATTGCAAAGTTTAATTTAGGAGATGTTGCCATTTTTTCATCTTCTTCTAATGAAATTTTTGTTTTTTCTATCTTTTCTTTTAAATCATTTATAAATTCAGCTACTGCATTTACTTCTATTCCAGAAAATACTATTACAAATTTTGGTCCCATATATCTTATAAATATATATTGTTCAGATATATTCTTTTTTATGTAATCACTAATTTCAGTAATAACTTTATTTCCTAATTCTCTTGAATAATTTTTGTTTATTTCTTCCAAATTTGTTATTCTAAACATTGCTATTGTTGATGTCGTAAATTGGTCTATTACTTTTCTTCCTTCTCCATATAAGTACTCTTCTGAATATAAACCTGAATATAAGTCTTTTCTTACAATTGATTCTAATGTTTTTTGATGTACTACTGTTTTTAATACTGACACTATATTATCTTTTATTACTTCTAATACTGTTGTATCAACATTATCAAAATCATGTGGTGTACCACTTTCTATAATCCAATATCCTATATAAACATTATCTATATATAATGGAAAGAAAATTGCTGATTTTGCTCTTCCAAATTCCGCTTGTTGATATGGTAATCTTTCTTTTTCATTATTTACTGTGACATATTTAGGGGTTGCTTGTCCTATACTATCTTTAAACATTTCTACTTCATGTAATTTTTTTAATGCGTTCCAATGTCTTTCTTCAACATTAGATGCTTTTACTTGATATTCAGCACCATTAAATACTACAATTGTAGAATATTTTATTTCATATCTTTCTATTAATATATTGTTTATTTTCTTTATTTTATCATCTACTGTAATAGTTTCTCCTATTGCACTCATAAAATCTTGCACTACAGATAAATTATTGATTTTTTGATTAACATTTTTATATGTTTCTATTTTTTTATGTATTCTAAAATTATAAATACTTAATCCAAGAACTACAACTATTAGTATTATTACTGTTGCTATTAACACTTTTTTCCCATTTCCTCTCTATTAGATATTATGATTAATCAAATATCTTTTAATAAAATTAATTAAAGTCAAATAATATTAATTTGAAACAATGAGTTTTACCTGAGTTTATATTCACTTTAACATGATATAATATATATCTAAAATATGAATATTTAGTATCTTAAACACAGTGGAAAACGATATTTTGAAAATTCATATTATTTGACTTATACTAAATTAATATTTCCTTTTCATTTGATCTAATGTTGAATTCATACTTGATGAAAAATTATTATTTTGTACTCTAGGAGGCACATATCCTGATTTACTTGATGGTGCTGGATATACCATATTTGCTAAAGCATTAAATATTTGTATCATATTTTTTGGATATCCTTTAATAGATACTTCACAATCTATTACACTTTGTAAATATCTAATATATACCTCTTCATCAAATGGCACTGAAATATATTTTATAGTATTTTTATCAAATAAATCTACCATGAATGACATAGATGGATCATTATATCTAGACATTCCTCCAATTATTGTTTTTTCATTAACACCTCTAAGTTTTTCTGATTTATTTAATACTATTTTTAATTTACTCTCTTCTATAATATTTCTTGATTTTAATTCTCTTAGAAATGCTGTTAATGGTTGTATTGTTAATACATCATATGTTTGAACTAAATATATTTCTTGAGCTTTTTCAAAATATTTTAAAGGTGTATCATAATCACAGTCAATAAGTATTAATGAATGTTGTTTTACTAATGTTTCTAATATTTTTCCTGCATTTTCTATATCTGATGTCTCATCTGGTAATGATGTATATATTGTTAAATTTCGATTTGCTTGTATCCCTTGTGCTGTTCCATTTAATAAATTTTTTATACTATGCATTGCTGTTTGTCTTAATTGTTCTTCATTTTTTGTATATATATAATAAGAATTTCTATTTTTTGTTGTATCAAATATTGCTGTATCAATTCCATTTTGTGATGTAATTTGTGCTATATGATTTATTATAAATGAAGTTCCATTTTTGCTAGTTCCAATAAAACATGCAACTTTTTTATCTGAAGTTAAAAGACTTGTTATATCTACGTCTTGATAATAAGATTGATTTTCTTCTTGTTGTATATTATTTATAAATTCATTTTCTTTATTTTCATTTCTTATTGATGTATAGTCTTCTTGTAATCCTGGTAAAATATTATCTTGAATTTCTTCTTGATAGTTTTCAAAACCTGATAAAGTTACATTTTTTTCATATTTTTGTGAATTTATTATATCGTCTTCAAATCCTGGCAAAATTGTTTCCTCATTATTTTGTTGATTTTGTATGTTGTCAAATCCTGGTAGAATTGTATCTTCATTTTCGTAATTGTCTTGATTTCGTATGTTATCAAACCCTGGAAGAATTGTGTCTTCAATAGTTTGATTGTTTTGGTTTTGTACATTATCAAATCCTGGTAAAATTACTTCATCAAAATTTTCTTCAGGTAAAGGATTTTTTCTTGGTCTTCCTCTTCTTTTTGGTGCTGTTGATGTAACATTAACTGTTTCTTCAGGTAAAGGATTTTTTCTTGGTCTTCCCCTTCTTTTTGGTGCAACTACTTTTTCTTCTGCTTTTTGCTCATTTTTCTGTACTTGTTGTGTGTTTTGTATTGTATCTGTTTCACTTCCAATTGTTTGTACATTTTGTATTTGTTTCACTTCTTGCATATTTTGAATTTGTTGTATTGTTTGGTTATCTTGTTCTGTTTGTATTTCTGGCTTATTTTTAGATAATTTTTTTACACTATTCATATTTACTGATGAAGGAACTACAACTGGTCTAGATAATACGACTTCTTTTTTCGAGCTTTTTAATAATTTTTCACTTGTTCCTTCTATTTCTTGTTTTGATGGAATTCTATCTCCTCTTAATGTATCTGATACTTTACTATTAAATGCCATTATTTGTTGATATTTTGGTGATTTTTCTTCTAGTACTGCTCTTACATTTAATGGTAAAAATTTGCTTATTATTTTTAATTGTATATCATTATATTGTGATGCTATATTATTAAAGCTTTCTACATACTTATTTTCATCTTTTCCTAGTCTTTTATAATGTGCTAATATATTTTGAATTTCTACTTCACTTACATCATTTTCATTTTCAGCTTGATATGTTACATCTTCTGAATCTATATTATAATAAATTTTTGCTTCTTTTTTTGATCTTGGTTTATTTAATAATTGACATACTTTTTCGACACTTCTGTCATTTCCGATTAACACATCATAAATTCCTATGCCAAATAATTTTACTAGCATTTGCTCGCCTTTTTCTCTTCTATCAGCACATATTAATATTATTGGAATATCTTCACCTTTTAAATTTGATGCCTCATCACTTATTCCATCTAATTTATCAAATATAAATTTGTCAATTTGTTCAAATTGTGTATGTGTAAATGCTTCTAGCTCTTCACTTATTACAATTCGGTCATAATTTTTGTCTTTTTGTAATTCTTTTAATATTGCATTGAAGTAATATACATTCTTATATGATATTATTTCTTTATAATCTTTTTGGTATCTTTTTACTATTGATTCAGATATTTCCTCATTATTTACAGCAAATAAAACTTTCATAGACTTTTCCTCCGTTCATTGTCCTCCTAAAATTTTTTTAAAATTTTATCTTCCAAATTTAACAAACATTGCAAATGCTAATGGTAACACTTGGCATATTATTAATATTGTGACAAATGTTACAATTAATCCCATACCTGTTTCTAATGTGTCTAATTTTCTAATACCTATTATGTATTTATGTATTGCTCCTATTGCTATTCCTAAAAAACAAAATGGGATACTATATATTCTTACTATATTTAGTATATATGCTACTAATCCATAAGTATCTGATCCATATTTTTGTTGATAATCTTGTAATGATTTTTCTTGTGATTCTTTTATTTCTACTAATTTGCTTTTTGTTTTTTCATCAATTGCACCATCAGTTGCCTTTATTATATTTGTAAAAGCAAACATTCCTAATAATATTACTATTAACAAAATTATAAATATTATTTTTTTCATTATTCCATTCATTCCCTTCAATTTGTTCATCTTCTATCGTTTACCTTTATATAATACAATAAGTTTACAAAAATATCAAGGAAATTTACAAAAAAATCATAATTTGAAAATTGCAATATTAATTGCACGCTTTTTTCTTAAAAATTAAAAATCTTTAA
>CANSII010000054.1 GCA_947646915.1 uncultured Clostridium sp.
GGTAAATAGTAATTTGACAAACTATTTATTTTATGCTATATTAAATTTATGAAAAGTAAAAGTTTATATTATAATTATAAACTTTAAATGGATAACAAAAATAATGAAATATTGAAATAGCAAGAGTTGAAAAATAGCTCTTGCTATTATAGAGTGAAATAGGAGAATGAACTTAAATATGAAAAATATAATACAAAAGTTTATAAAAAAAAGACAAGATATAAAAAAGTTATCTAAAGAAGGTAAATTCTTAGACATATATAATAAATATGGTTATTTTCCAATAAAAGCTTATAATGCAGATATATTAAATGAAAAAGGGAAAACATCTATATTTCAGGTTACAAAAAATATCCCCAAAAAGCAAATTATAAATACCATATTATATTTTTATTTTATGAGCCAACTTTTTAAATTTAGTTACGGATATACTTTACTTAATATGAATGTATATATGAATGAACAAAAATACAAAGAAATTATAGAAGACTATAATAAAAAGCTAGAAGAAAATGCAAAAGAAATTAAAAAAGAAAATTATACTGAAATAGAACTTTTTATGAAGATAATGAATGACATGCATCAAAGGATGAAAGGGTATGGAGATCCAAAGATTGATGCAACAGGTTTTTTAGGATTAGATTTATTGTATGAGGATACTGAAGCACTTTGCCGAAACATGGCACAATATGTAGCAGAACAATTAAATGCAATAGATAGTAATTATAATGCTAGAACTATTACAGTAAACATGAAATACAATGATTTTGAATTTAATAATATGGAAATAAAACAGGTAATTGATGATAACACTATAGATATAATAAAAGGCAATCAAAAAGAAACATATAAAAATGACATTTTAACGCAAAAGGTTATATATTATCCAAACAAAACCAATATACTTAATTATAAAGATAAAAAATTATATTCAAAAATAGAAAAACTTGAAAATGAAAAAATAACATATTATTTTGAAGAAGGAAATATAAAAGAAAAGCAGGTAGATAAAGAAAATGAACGTGTAACATTTAAATATAAAAATAAAGAATTAAATGAAGTTTTAAAAATAAATGATAACGAAATTATTATAAAAACTATTCAAGATAGGAGTAATAATAAAGTAAAAGAAAAAAAATATAAATTAGATGATGAATATATACCACAAGAATATAAAAATATTATTTCACAATGGAAGTTAGAAAAAAAAGAAGAATTACAAGAGCAAGAAGAAAAAAATAAACATGTTGAAGATGAAAATAAAAAAAAGGAAGAAATGAGAAAAAAGAGAATATCAGATCATGCAGTTGTTTTGCTTAATAGTTTAACATATAAATTGACAATAGTTTTAGATCCAACAAATGGAGCAGTTGGAATATATAAGGATAATAAAATTATTATGTTTAATGAAAAAGACAAAGATAATGAAAGTTTAATAAGATGTGTTATACGAGGAGGATGTCTTATAAAAGATCATTATTATATTAACTCATATGGACTATCTGCTTTTATTGAATTTCCTAAACAATGTTTAAAAAGTTACTTAGATACAGATTATACTATAGAAGAATTAGAAGAAAAATATGGAGTAAAAGCTCAAAATAAAGCTTTAGAAAAAGTATTACTTAAAGAAAATAAAAATGAGGAAAATCCATTTAAAGAAAACTTAAAAGTTGAAAACTTACAAAATATAGAAAATGTAATATATAATCCTTATGAAAGAAAGTTAAGAATTTATGATGAAGAAGTTAAAATGAAGTAAAATATAGTAAAGGGTGTGAGAAAATGCTAGAACTTGAAGAAACAATAAAATTATTAGAAGAAATAAGTCTAAAAATAAAGAAATTAGGTGAGTCTCTTTGACATACCAAAACTAGAAAAAGAATTATCAGAATTAGAAGCTCAAACAAGCAATCCTGAATTTTGGAACAATAATGAAAATACCAGTATGGTCTTATCAAAAATAAAGACAATAAAAAACAAATATACTAAATACAAAGAATTAGAAAAAGAATGTAGTAATTTAATAGAATTATCTGAACTTTTAAAAGAAGAATATGATGAGGAAATTGCTATAGACATTATAAAAAATGCAAAGAAACAACAAAAAAACTTAGAAAAATTAGAACTAGAAACATTACTATCAGGGAAATATGATTCAAATAATAGTATAATAACAATACACCCAGGAGCGGGAGGAACAGAATCGCAAGATTGGGCAGAAATGTTATATAGAATGTATACAAGATGGGCAACAAAAAATGAGTTTGAAGTTAAAGAACTTGATTATTTAGAAGGGGAAGAGGCAGGCATAAAAAGTGTTACATTTGAAATAGTAGGGCAAAATTCCTATGGATATATGAAAAGCGAAAAAGGTGTACATAGACTAGTTAGAATATCTCCATTTGATAGTGGTGGACGAAGACATACATCATTTGCATCTGTTGAAGTATTACCTGAAATAACAGATGACATAGAAATCAACATAAACCTAGATGATTTAAGAATAGACACATATAGAGCTTCAGGAGCAGGAGGACAACATATAAATAAAACATCATCAGCAGTTAGAATAACACATTTACCAACAAATATAGTAGTAGCATGTCAATCAGAACGTTCTCAAATTCAAAATAGAGAAACAGCTATGAAAATGTTAAAATCAAAATTATTTGACTTAAAAGAACAAGAACATAAAGAAAAAATAGAAGATTTAAAAGGCGAACAAAGAGAAATTGCATGGGGAAGTCAAATTCGTTCATATGTATTTTGTCCATATACAATGGTTAAAGATCACCGAACAAATTATGAAGTAGGTAATGTTCAAGCGGTTATGGATGGAGATTTAGATGGATTTATGGAAAGTTTTCTTAAAAGTAACATAGAATAATCACAACAAGAAATAATAAATTAACTATTCTTGAACTAGAAATTAGGTTTAGGAAAATTATATAACAAAATCTATATAAAATCATATAATATAAGAGTTATATTTAAAATTAAATATAGCTCTTATATTAATTTAAAGAGGTGGTCCAAAATGGACACAATAGTAATGAAATTTGGAGGAAGTTCAGTAGCAGATAATGAAAAACTAAAAATAGTAGCAAATAAAATAATAGATTTATACAACAAAAATAATAATATAGTAACTATTCTTTCAGCACAAGGAAAAACAACTGACAAACTAATAGCAGAAGCACAAGAACTTTCAAAAAATACAGAAGATAGAGAAATGGATATGCTTTTAAGTGCAGGAGAACAAATCTCTATAGCAAAATTAAGTATTTTATTAAATGAAATGGGATATAAATCTATATCATTAACAGGTTGGCAAGCAGGAATACTTACGAATAATACAAATCAAAATGCAATAATAAAAAACATAGATATCTCTAGAATATCAAAAGAAGTAAAAGATAGAAAAATTGTAATAATAGCTGGCTTTCAAGGATACAATGAAAATTTAGATATAACAACATTAGGAAGAGGAGGATCAGATACAAGTGCAATTGCAATAGCAGCTGCATTAAAAGCAAAAGAATGCTATATATTCTCTGATGTAGATGGTGTATATACAGCAGATCCAAATAAAATAAAAGAAGCTAAAAAAATACCTGCCATATCATATAATGAAATGATTGAAATATCAAGTGAAGGAGCAAAAGTACTTCATAATAGATGCGCAGAAATAGGTGAAAAATTTAAAATACCAATTATTACTAAATCTACTTTTAACAATAAAGCAGGCACAATTATTACAGATATTATTGAAGAAAACACAATTAAAAGTGTTGTAAAAAAAGATGTTACTAGAGTTTCAATTGTTGGAAATGGCATTATTAGAAATATAGATTTTATAAAAAAAGTAATTGCTATAATTGAAGAAAATAAGTTAGATATGCTAGAGTTTAATGTCTCTGACTCTAAAATTTCTATAACATTTAGAAATGTGATTTCAGATAGTATATTACAAAAATTTCATAATACTATAATTTAATTCATTGGGAATGTCCATCAGGACGTTTCTGTTTGGACATAAATGTCCAAACAGAAACATCCTCGATGGACACTTTTTATAATAAATAGTTCTAAAATAGACAAACCCTGAATATATATAAATATCGAGGATAAATAATCTCAAGTTAAAATAAGGAAAGGATGATTGAAATGACAATTGATGAAAGAAAAAATATAAGTACAGGTGTAATACAAAATCTAATATTAGAAAATAGGGGAAAGCTAAGTATCTCAGGTGTTAATGATGTATTAAGTTTTGATGATCAAGTTGTTATGGTTGAGACAGAACTTGGATTATTAACTGTAAAGGGAGAAAATATAAGAATTAATAAACTAAGTATAGATACATCTGAAGTAATAATAGAGGGAGATATTTCTTATTTAGCATATAGTGATAAAGAATTAGAAAAAAGTAAAAGTGGAAATTTAATAAGTAAAATATTCAAATAATGGAGGAACTGTAATGGCAATTAATCAGGCATATTTATTTCTAATATTTACAATAAATGGAATTATAATAGGAATATTATTTGATACATTTAGAATACTACGAAAAAGCTTTAAAACAAATGATATATTTACATATATTGAAGATATATTATTTTGGATATTAACAGGAATTATATTATTATATTCGATATTTACATTTAGTAATGGTGAGATAAGATTTTATATGTTTTTAGGAATATTTTTAGGTTGTATAATATATATGCTATTAATAAGTAAATACTTTATAGAAATAAATGTAAAAATAATTTTATCAATAAAAAAAGTTATATCAATAATTTTTAGTCCAATCATATATATAATTAAAATATTCAAAAAATTATTCTTTAAGCCAATAAATTTTATGACAATAAACATACAAAAAATATACATAAATCGAAAGAAAAACATAAAAAAGATTATAAAACAACAAAATATTACAGAACAACCTTAATAAAAACAAAAAAATTAAAAAAAATAAAAAAATGTGCAGGATTATTAAAAAAAAAGTTGAATAATATAATATATGATAATTTAAACTGGAGAGATACTTATGAAAAAGAAACTATATAAAAATTTATTAATATTACTTATACTAATGTATGGAATATTTACATTAGCAAATCAACAAAAAGTTTTAAACCAATATAGCAATAATAGCAAAGAATTAGCTAGCCAAATAAAGAAACAACAAACAACTAATGAAGAATTAATTGCAGAAAAGGAAAATGTAAATTCAAAAGAATTTATTGAAAAAATGGCAAGAGAGAAGTTGGAAATGTATTATCCAAATGAAAAAATATATTTAGATAAAGGTTTATAATCCTTAATTTTAAGGATTTTTTCTTTTTTTAAAATTACATATTCCTTTTTTTGGAAATATATGTTATAATAAACATATTAATTTATTCTTAAAAACTCCCAAAAAAAGAAAAAATAAAAGAATATATAGGAGGAACATATGCTAAATTTAGAAGAAATGACACTAATCGAATTAAAAGAACTAGCAAAAGAAAACAATATTAAAAATATTTCCAAATTAAGAAAAGAAGAACTTATAGAAATGTTATCTCAAATATTAAATAACAATTTCGAGGTTTCATCATCAAATAATGAATTAAAAGACAAGGAAGTTGAGAAAAAAATTAATACTGATGGAGATCTATCTGGATACAAACTTACAAATGAAGGTGATGAAATTGTTGAAGGGATTTTAGATATATTACCAGATGGTTATGGCTTTTTAAGAGGTGACAATTATTTATCAAGTACAAAAGATGTTTACATTTCTATGATTCAAATAAGAAGATTTAAACTTGATACAGGTGATATTATAAAGGGTATATCTAGATTTAGAGAAGGAGAAAAATTTCCATCTTTAATATTTGTTGGAGAAGTAAATGGAGAATCACCTGAAAAAGCAGCTAAGAGAAAAAGATTTGATGAATTAACACCAATCTATCCTAATAAAAGGATTAAACTAGAAACAAATTCAAAAGATTATGCAATGAGAATTATAGACTTAATGTCTCCAATAGGTAAAGGGCAAAGAGGTATGATTGTTGCACCTCCTAAAGTTGGTAAAACAACTTTATTAAAGAAAATTGCAAACAGTATATCTGTTAATACACCTGAAGCTCAATTAATAGTATTGTTAATTGATGAAAGACCTGAAGAAGTAACAGATATGAAACGTTCTATTAATGGAGAAGTAATTTATTCAACATTTGATGAACTTCCTGAACATCATGTTAAAGTTGCTGAAATGGTTCTTGAAAGAGCAAAAAGACTTGTAGAACAAGGTAAAGACGTTGTTATTTTATTAGATAGTATTACTAGACTTGCTAGAGCTTATAATTTAACAATACCTTCATCAGGAAAGACTTTATCAGGTGGAATTGATCCTGCTGCTTTACATAAACCTAAAAAATTCTTTGGTGCTGCAAGAAATATTGAACATGGTGGTAGTTTAACAATTTTAGCTACAGCTTTAATTGAAACTGGTAGTAGGATGGATGATGTTATTTTTGAAGAGTTTAAGGGTACAGGTAATATGGAAGTTCACTTAGATAGAAAATTATCTGAAAAACGAATTTTCCCAGCAATAGATATCAATAAATCTGGTACAAGAAGAGAAGATTTACTTCTTTCTCCAAATGAAAAAGATACTGTTTTCGCTCTTAGAAAAGCTATGAATAGTATTCCTGTAGCAGATGTTACTGAACAAGTTATTTCACTAATGGTTAAAACTTCAAATAATACAGAATTTATAAATCAAATTGATGATTTTATTAAAAAATTTAAATAAGTTTAATATGAATATGATTTACACACGATAATTTTGAAACTTTTAAATCAAATCTCAATAGATGAGAGTATATGAATAATATACTCTAAATAAAATTGTATTATATTTTAAATGGAAGAGTGAAGGGTTCTTCCATTATTTTTAAATATATAACATTGCACAAAATCAAAGTTTTGTGCAAATAGAAATAGGAGCATAATATAAAACAGCTAAATACCTATACTTATACATATATCTAGTATCTTGCTGTTCTAATACTGCTAATATTCATTTATATTCTTTATATTATATAATCTTTTGTTATTACTTATATATATGACATCTTAAAATCAATTTCTAGCCATTTTTATAATTTATCTTTATAATTAAATTTTATCATTATATTTTAAGTTTAAGCTTTTAATTTTTTCAAAATTGCTAAAATGCTGAAACTCTAAAATTGTCCATATTTTCAAACAACAAACTATATACCTAATTTTTAAAAACGCCTTATAATCGATTCTCGTGCATCGTTATTTTGGCACTTTTGAGTCAAACACCAATTGTAGCAATTATTAGCTGATTTTTATAAAATACATATTTAATCATATAATTAGTAAATAAATTAATATAATAATAGTAAGTAGAATCAAATTATAGATTTTGATGATTAACTTATTAATTTAATATTAAAATGTCTAAAAAAGATTTTCAATACAATAAATATATAAAATGATTAGTTAATTATAAATTTTATCATAAAAAATTCACAATTAACAAATGTTCGGTTTTTTAGAATTTTGATATTGGGAGTTATAAAATTTTATTTGTTTTTAAATTAATATTTTTATATGGTAACATTTCTAAGCTCATATTTTTTCCTCCATATATATAAAATATCATATTTTTTATACATTTTCAATTAATATGTATAAAAAACCAAAAAAATTATACATATTTTTAAAACATGTATAACTTTTGTATTTGGTATTTCAAAATCACTTCCGTCAACAGAAACCAATACATAGCCTTTGTATGTTTTTACTTCTTATTTTAAAATTTTTTCTGCCATATTATAATAAACACAAATCTTATAACCAGCTTTCCCATATAACTTCTCTAGACCTGTATAAGTATAACCAAGAAAGCCATTAGAAAGACCTTGTTCTTTTAAATATTTTGTACTAAGTACAACAAGATTTGTTGCTATATGTTTTCCTCTATAATTATGTCTTACTGCAGTACAACCAACATTACCTAAATCTTTTCCTTCTGTTTCTTTTGAAACTATTAAAGTTCCACATACTTTATTTTCATCTAAAGCAATTAATACTCTTTGATTATTATTTTCATCATAACATTTCTCATTCATATAATATTGAGTAAAATCTTTGTGAGCATCATCTACACATTCTCTAATCTTAGATATATCATTAATTGTTGCCCATCTATATGTTATATTATTTATGGTATCCCCTATACTTTCTTTTCCAAAGTTTTCTTTTGTTAAATCAACTCTCATATCAAAGCAATTTGCATCTTTCCAAGAGTGTCGATAATCTCTTTTTATAAAAAAGTTGTCTGCTTTATTATTTACATTATTATATATATCTTCTGGTTGCAAATCTTGTTTTAATGGTTTTATATTTGTTGGTATTCCTGGCATTAAATAATTATTTCCACTACCTATTATAACTTTATCATATCCATTTGATTTTATTGTTTTTTCTGATTCTTTTAATAATTCTGTTCCAATTCCTCTATTTCTATATTTTTCATCCACACAAAGCATATATATAGTATTTTCATTTATAATTGATATCCCTATTATTTTATAATTATCATCAACTTTAGTAATTATAATATTATCTAGGCTATTAATAATTTCTTTTACTGTGTTTTCCTCTCTAACTATGTATGGAAAGTTTTCTTTAAAAATTTTATAAAATTCATTATCCATTGTATTTTTCTCTCCTATTTTTTTATTTTACTTTTTTTACTTAGTACTTTTTAATTTAAGCTTTAGTCTAATATTTACCCTACTCCCTATTGATTATTTATTATATTCTAAAAGTTATTGTATATGACTATATTTTTTTGTATTTTCAATTAGCAATTGGCATTCTTCTTTTTAATATTTCTGTTTCAATATCTAACTCTGTAGTTGCTTTTTCTTTAATAATGTAAAAATAGAACCATATTATATGATTCTATTTTTACCTTAATTACTATTATTTTTGTTGTTTTCAATTAATAATGATGAAGAATCAGCCTTTCCATAATATTTTTCAACTAATTGCAAGTGTTTGCTTTCACTAATCGGTATGATGATTTTTTTTGTTACAAACACTGTTGACCCCAAAATTAGTAGAATAATTGGTCCTACTAATATAGAATTAAGAGCCAAGCAGATAACTAATGCAACCAGTGGAATAAAATAAACAGCAGCTATTAATGCCATTACATGCAAAGTCCGCACTAAAGATATGTATGTGCTTCTAGAATCCATTTTACTAGTAGCCCTTTTTACCAATTTTATAGCTACAATACATATTAATATCTCAATACAAAAAACATGTAACAGTGCTATAATTCCAATTATAATCTTAGACAAAAAAATTCTCCTTCCTTAAAATATTAATTTTACAATAGTCACTATATAAACCTGTAATATAAAACAGGATAATCAGAATTTATTACTACATTTTAATTATGTAGATATTATATCATGTCATTTCCCAAAAATCAAATATTTATAAAAT
>CANSII010000055.1 GCA_947646915.1 uncultured Clostridium sp.
CAAAACGAAGTTTTGAAAGTGTCATAGTGGGTTACATACTTTCGTTAGAAAGTTATGTAACAGCTTTCTTTAATAGTTCATTTATTTAATTACTGAAGGAAAAATATTAAAAAAATAATATATTTTTTAGTGTACTTAACTAAAGCATTCTCCCCCTATATGTTATGACGTACCATCATAACTCGTGGGCTCTGCGAGGCAATATTTTTTATAAACAAAAAAATCATCCATTTTACTGAATGACTTTTGTATCAATCTGTTTTATTAGTTCGAACAGATACGTCGTTGGAGCTTCCAACGGGAATTGAACCCGTGACCTCAGCCTTACCAAGGCTGCACTCTACCAACTGAGCTATAGAAGCATAAAAAGACGAATTTAAGAATTTCTAAGCCATAAAATCGCAAAGAAATTCTATCAATTCCCATATTTATTTTATCTTCTAGGAAACCTCTCATAGTTTGATAAGTTTTTCTAGAAGATACAAAAGTATGATTTAAAATAAATTTTCAAAATAATAATTCAGAACAATCATTCTCTATTACCTTAAAAAATATTCTTTATTGCTTTTTTTCTTATTCTTTGTATTGCATTATCTATAGACTTTACAGGCATGTCCAATTTTTGGGCAATAACTTCATAACTATCACCCTGTATAAATCTTTCTAACACGCTTTCTTCAAACTTACTTAATGATTTATGCATAATATTTTGAACTTCTTCATAATACTCTTTTTTCATTATAGTATCTAAAGGATCTTCAACCGAATCAACTTCAAAAGTTTCAATCAATTCAGTATCCTCATTATTTTCATATGCTGTAGAATTTAGTGACAAATATGAATTCAGAGGCAAATGTTTTTGTCTATTTGACGATTTTATTGCAGTAATTAGTTGTCTTTCTATACAAATATTTGCAAATGTTTTAAAAGTATTATCCTTATGGGGATTAAATCCCTTAATAGCTTTATATAAACCTATCATTCCTTCTTGTATAATATCTTCTCTTTCTGCTCCAATAATAAAATATTTTCCAACTTTAGAATTAACTAAATCTTTATACTTTTCAAACATATATATAACAGCTTCTTCATCTCCATTTTTTATTTGAGATATTATTTGTTCGTCTGTTAATTTCATGTATTTATCTGTTGTAAAATATATGTTATCCTTTTGCATGTGTATTAAATACCTCCAAATGTGATTTATGTAATTATATCTTTTATATTACTCTAAAGTCAAGCATTTCTGCAAAAAACTCCAAAAATTTTCAGTTTCCATATCTTTAACCCAAGATGCAACACCTCCTAAGTCATAATCTGTTATTAAAGATATTTTTTCTTTTAAAGATTTCTCATCTTCAATCCACATTTTCTTAATATTTGAGCCTTCTGTATATTCTACATAATATTGTCTTAAATTATCATCCCATTTTTTTCCTAAATCTTTTGGGATAACTTTGTCAATACTTTTTATCGATACAGGACTTTGTTTAATTATCTCTCCATTACTGTTTTCTGTCCATAATCTCGTATATAATGGTATTGCAAGTATTATTTTTTCGCTTTTTATTTCTTCTGTGTCTAAAAATTTTTTAAGACTTACTTTCACCCAGTCATATCCAGCTGTTGTTCCTGACTTATTACTTGATGCTCCATATTGATCATATGCCATAAAAATTATGTAATCTGCAACATCTCCTATTACATGTCTATCAAAACATAATGACCATGTTTCAGATCCATCAGGTGCTGTTACATCAACAGATATATCTAATCCTATTGATTTTAATCTTGGTGTTAGTTCAATTATAAATCTTGAAAATAAATTTTTATCTTCTTGTTTCATATTTTCAAAGTCTATGTTAATTCCATCTAACTTATATTTAATACATACTGCAAATATCTCATCAATTAATTCTTGTCTTTTTTTATAATCATTCATTATTTTAGATGTTACTGTAAGCATCCCATCTCCTGCATTTTGCACCATTGGCCATACTTTATATCCATTACTATGTGCCCATTCTATATATGCTTGTCCTTTATCTCCTACATTTTCTTGTATCTTTCCATTTGAGTCTAAATGGAAAAATGCTGGTGATACTACATTTACTCCTTCCATTTTTTCTCCTGTTCTATTTGGTGCTTGTGCATATGTAGAAAAGTAATCCCATACTAGATTTATTTTTTCTTTATTTTGTTCCTCTTTTTCTCTTGCTTCTCTTACTACTACTGTATTTGCTATTTTGTTTGATTTTACATAACCAATTTTTCCATTTTCTGTTCTTATTTTCGCATATCCATTTTCATCTGCAATTACTATTACATAACTTCCTTTTTTTACTCTGTCTATTGTTTTTGCTATAATTCTTGTTGTTGATTTTAGTGCTGTGTCTTTTGCTATTATTGCTTTTTTCTGCTCTCTTGTGATTGAATCAATTGTTACTACTTTTGTGTCTCCTTTATATTCTGTTTCTATTCCATATATTTCTTCCATCTCTTGTATTGGTATATATATAGTGTCTTCTTTTTTTATTGCATGTGCATTTGTTTCTTTTTTTGTTCCATTTATGCTTATTTCATTCTTTTCTAAACTTATTTCTGCTATTTTGTCTTCATATGTTGTGATTATTTGGTTGTTTTGCTTTTCTTCATATATGTATTTATCAAAATAGTTTCCTATGTCTTGTTTTGATATGTATATTTCTTCTCCTTCTATTATGACTGGTTTTCTTAAATTTAATGTTATGTTTCTGTTATTTATTACTACGTTTATTGTTTTGTTTTTTCCTAGTATTATATAGTCGTTTGCTATATATCCTATTATTCCTATTAATATTGTTGCTATTATTGCTATTATTAGTTTTAATTTTTTTCTTTCCATATTTTTTCCTTTCACTCACTTCGTTCGTTCATCGTCATCCAAAATTTTTTTCAAAAATTTCGTCTGCCAAATTTTGTGTCACTTCTTTCACTTCGTTCGTTCATCGTCATCCAAAATTTCTTTCAAAAATTTCGTCTGCCAAATTTTGTGTCACTTCTTTTACTTCATTTTTTCTTAATTTTTCTTAAATATTCTTTTTGTTTATTAGTAATTCTATAAGATTCTATTGCTTTTTGTATGGCTTTATTATATACCCATTTTTCTAAGTTTGAGCTTTGTAAATATTCTACTGTTTCATCATAATATTTTATTAGGCATACAGAAATAGCCCATGCAACTGCCATTTTAGCATAATATCTGTCATTTTTTATATTGTTAAATATTTTAAAATTTCTTTGCAAATATTCAGGTTCTATATAAAAATCTAATATCATTACTATTCCAAATCTTATTTCAAATTCTTTATCTGATTTGAAATATTTTTGTATGAAGTTCCATACTTCTTGCTTGTTCTTTTTAGTTATTTTAAGTCCTGCACAAAATACATCACATATTGCCCAGTTATCTATACTTGGTACATAGTTTTGCACATATTTTAATATTATGTTGATTTCTTCTTTTTTTGCCATGCCTATTAACATTCCTTTTAACATTTTTTCTTCATAATATTCTTCATCAATTTCTTCAATTGTTTCTTTCCAATCTTTTTTTATAAATAATTCTTTTGCATAATTTCTTAAGATGGGAACTTTTACTCCTATTATATTATTTGTTTTTGGGCATAATCTACTATGAAATTCTTTGTATTTTTCATCCGATAATTCAAATATTTTCTTCTTTATCTCTTCTTTCACTATTAACTCCACTTTTTATATTTGTCTATATTATTTGTATTTACTTATTTTTTTCATATCTTTTATTTCACAAATTCTGCTTATTATTATATTTGCTTTTTTGTTTTTCATACTTGTATTATATAATAGTTTTATTTTAACTACAACAGTTTTAGTTGATTTTCTTTATTTTTCTTTTATTATTAATAAATTTATGTAGACTTGTTGAGAATATATGAAAATCCTTCATTTTTCCTATACTATTAAAAAATATGTATGCAATTTCTTCATACATATTTTTATTTTATAATACTATTTCATTAAAAAAATTATAACTATTTCATTGAAGCTATATAGCAAGCTAAATCTACTAATTTATTAGAATAACCCCATTCATTATCATACCATGCAACTAATTTTACGAAAGTATCTGTAAGCATAATACCAGCTGTAGCATCAAAAATTGATGTATGAGGATCAGATATAAAATCTGAAGAAACTACTGGTTCATCTGTATATTCGATAATTCCTTTAAATTCATTTTCAGATGCTTTTTTCATAGCTGTACAAATTTCTTCATAAGTTGTTGGTTTTGCTAAATTACAAGTTAAATCTACTACAGAAACGTCAACTGTTGGAACTCTGAAAGACATTCCTGTTAATTTTCCATTTAATGATGGAATTACTTTTCCAACTGCTTTTGCAGCACCTGTAGATGATGGTATAATGTTTGCTGCTGCTGCTCTACCACCTCTCCAATCTTTTTTAGATGCTCCATCAACTGTTTTTTGTGTTGCTGTTGTTGCATGTACTGTTGTCATTAAACCTTCTGTTATTCCAAAATTATCATTTATTACTTTTGCAAGTGGTGCTAAACAGTTTGTTGTACATGACGCATTTGAAACTATATTCATTTCAGGTTTGTATTCTGTATTATTTACTCCCATTACAAACATTGGTGCATCTTTTGATGGTGCACTTATAATTACTTGTTTTGCTCCTGCATCAATGTGTGCTTGTGCTTTTTCTAATGTTGTAAATACTCCTGAACATTCTAATACATATTCAACTCCTAATTCTCCCCATGGTATGTTGTGTGGGTCCATTTCATTATATACTTTTATTTCTTTTCCATTTACTAATAAATTTCCATCTTTTTCTTCAACTGTTCCATTAAATCTTCCATGTACTGTATCATATTTTGTCATATATGCCATATAATCTGCTGTAATGAATGGGTCGTTTATTGCTACTACCTCTACTCCTTCCTTTTGAATAGCTGCTTGGAATGATAAGTTTCCTATTCTTCCAAATCCATTAATTCCTAATTTTACTGACATAATTTTCCTCCTTTTGATTTCAAAAGCTTGTACTTTTTACTCTCTTTTTGTTTTTGTCTTCTAAATTATTACATATTAATGATTATTATTTAATGAAATTGCTGATATATAAATATTTCGCAGTAATGTCTGTAAGGCTAACCGATATACAAATAAATATTTATATATCAGCAATTTCAAAAATATTTATTTGTAAAAAATTAACTTGTAAATTTCTAAAGACATTTACATTTTATATCAATTTATTTTATATTGCAAGTCCTATTTTTAAAATTTTAAATATTTTAAAACAATGGAAAATGACCCACATTTCTGTGGGTCTATAATCCAAATTTCAGTTTTCAGTCCTAGCCTGTTAACAATCCCATTCTGCTCCTCCACATTTAGGAAAGAATCCGTATGGGTAATACTTTTTCAACTCCTTTTTTAGTTTTTTTTCTACACATTCTGGAATAAGTTGCCCAACTACATATTCCTCATACGTAATATAGACATTTATTACTTTTTCCTCCTCATCCTGCATAAAAAAAACTTCTATCACAGTTTCATCATTAAGGCGAAACTGCAATTTCTGAGAATTATCAATTTTTTCAAATTTATACGCTCCTATTGTTATTGTCATTTTTTTCCCTTTCACCTCTCTATACTATAGAGAGGATTTTCATGCTTACGTTTACTGTTACATTCTTTATAATTTTACCATAATTTACATAATAAATCAATGATTTCCGTATAATTTTTCTAAAACAATAACAAACATCGCATGAGACCAACCAAGACCAAGAACCCAATTAGGCTTTAAAGACTCATTATCAACCTGTTCACCCAAAAAGAAATGTTTACTAGCAGTCTTTACAACAAAATCAAAGCACTCTTTAGCCTTCTTCTTTTCACCAGAATCCATATAATATAAAGTCATCCACAAATTAGCAATAGGCCAAGGATTACCACTCAAATAATTATCAAACTCAAAACGTTGATAACCACCTGTATAAGTTCTCAAGCATAAATTAATTCTTTCAACAGTATTTTGAACTTTCTTTTCCTTAGAAGTAAACACATTAAAAGGAGTAACAGCACCCAAAATACTAATGTCTATTTTTTTATCATTCGCATTTCTAACATAAGATTTTTTTTCATCATCATATAAATTTGAATTGATATATTTCTTAACATCTAGTTGCAATTTCTGAATTTCTTTAGTTGATTTAGCGTTTTTTTCATCTTTTAATCTATTATTTTCGAAATCAGAAGTATTATTTCTTAAAATTGAATATATATTAATCATACAATCAAATGCTGAATAAATACTTGCTAAAGAATACAAATGAATATCTTCACACATTTCCCATAAATCATAACTTACATGATATTTATTAGTTTGTTCTAACATATCTTTTACATATCTTTTTAAGAAATCTGTTGCTTTTTCGCACATTTGCAAAGTATCTTTTAAAAACTGTTCAGATTTTGAATATTTATAATGTTCATAAACACCATATATAACACTTGCAGTTTCATCTATTTGATATCCCCAACATGGAGCAAGTTTTCCATCTGTGAAAAATCTTTGCTCCCACATACCATTTCTACTTTGAGTTTTTTTACAAAACACTTTATAAAATTTTTCAGTCTCTTTTCTCATATTTAAAATATCCATAGCTTTTGTTATAAAAACTGCATCTCTAGGCCAACAATACGCATATCTACCACACTTAGAAAAATTCTCATCTATTTCTGGTGAAGCAATTATTCCTCCTGTTTCTAAATTTGTTAATAACGGAAATAATAAAATACTTCTTTTATAAATTTCAAAAATGATTTCGTCATAAGAATTTTTACTTTCTTTTAATTTTAATCCATTATGTGTTTTTACATATTTTCTCCAATATGATTTTGTTTCTATATATTCTTTATCAAAATCAATTCTTTTTATTCTTTCAATTTCATCTTCTATATCAGACACATTTTTATTATCATCAATTAATATACAGATCTGAAGTTCCCTTTTCTCACCTGCTTTTATATTTCCAATATCAAATGCTATTGATGTATCATTTGACATCCCAATATAGTCTTTATCATGTATTTCAGTTCTTTTTATATTTTCTTTACTTCCATTAATTTGATGTTTAATTATTTCATTTTCCTTAGAAAATGTTGAGAATGAAAAATCGTGTGCATATTGCATCATTCCACCATTAACAATCTTTGCTCCAACAAAATTATTATAATCAGATAATAATTCTGAATGTATATAAAATTGTGTGTTTAAATCTATTTTTCCTTCATTAATAAAAATATACTTTTTTGATAATACATTTTCTTTTATTAAAAAATAATCTGTCTGCAATATTTTTATATTAAAATATGTATTCGTAATCTCAGTATTTAATATATTTGTATCTGTATCATAATATTGTTTATATACATTATTTATATCATCATGTAAATATATTAAATCTGAGTCATTTACTTTTATGCCTGTATGAAAATAGTTTATATACTGCCTGCTATCTCTACTTGGAAAATACATCCTTTGCATTTCTCCTTTTGATGTGTATGTTGCTATCATTTTTTTATTTCCTATAATTGCTTCATTATAATACTTACTTTGCATTTTTACCCCTCAATTACATCTAAAATTTGTTTTTCCAAATCTTTTATTTTCTCATTAATTCTAAAAATATCCTCATCTTTCAGTTCTTGGCTATTAATATCCTCTTTAACAGAAACATCCATATCTAAAACTTCTTGTTTTAATTTTTCTAGCCTCTTTAATACATCATTTCTTAAATTAGAAGGCAATTTTCTCTCAATTTTATTTGTTAATTGAATTGTATCTTTAAGTTCATATGTTTCTCCAAACTGAGCAATTATAACTGGCAAATGTGTTTCATCTTCAATCTTATTTTTTAAAACCTCCTGTGAATCATCTTCACCATGAACTAGAAAAATTTGCTTAGGTTTTTTTATAAAAGAATAAATAAAATTCATTAGTCCATCTTGATCTGCATGACCTGAATAACCATCTAAGTACTCAACTCTTGCATTTACAGCAATCTCTTCTCCAAATACTTTTACTTTTTTTGCACCATTAACTATACTATAGCCTAACGTACCTGGTGCTTGATATCCAACAAATAAGATACATGAATTTGATTTCCATAAATTATGTTTTAAATGATGTTTTATTCTTCCGACTTCACACATACCACTTGCAGATATTATTATACTTGGTGTTGAATCTTCATTTAAAGCTTTAGATTCTTCTGCTGTTCTTGTAAATTTCAAGCCTGGGAATTCAAGAGGATTATCTCCTTTAAGCATTGCATCTTGTGTCTCTTCATCAAATAAATCCATATTTTCTCTGAAAACTTCTGTTGCTGATATTGCCAAAGGGCTATCTACATATACAGGTGCTTTCATTAATGTTTTATATTTTCTTAAAAATTCTGCATCATCTTTTGTTTCTTTCAATTTATTTAACTCATATAAAATCTCTTGAGTCCTTCCTACTGCAAATGATGGAATTACTACAGTACCTTCATTATCTAATGTTTCAGAAACTATGTCTAAAAATAATTCAGCTTTTTCCTCATTTTTAGAATGATTTCTGCTTCCATATGTAGATTCCATAACTAAATAATCTGCATCTTCTATCATAGTAGGCTCACTCAATAATGGAATATCATTATTACCTAAATCTCCTGTAAAAACAGTTTTCGTTTGTTTACCATCTTCATTTACCCAAATTTCAATAATACTTGAACCTAGCATATGACCTGCATCATTAAATCTTACATGAATTTCAGGTGTAATCTCTATTATCTCATCATATTTTACAGGTTCAAAAATTTCTAAACATCTTACAGCTTGCTCTGCTGTATATAGTGGTTCTCTTTCTTTCTCCCCTTTTCTTAACCTTTTTCTATTTTTCCATTCATTTTCCATTTCTTGTATATGTCCACTATCAGGCAACATTAATGCACATAAATCACATGTAGCCTTGTGTGCATATATTTTATTCCTATATCCCTCTTTATATAATTTTGGTATTCTTCCTGAATGGTCTATATGTGCATGTGTTAATAACATAAAGTCAATTTCTGCTGGATTAAATTCAAACTCTTGAAAGTTCTCCTCCTCTAATTCTTCTTTGCCTTGCCACATTCCACAATCTACTAAAAATTTTTTTCCTGCTGCCTCTACTAGGCTATTTGAACCTGTTACTGTTTTTGTTGCTCCTAAAAATGTAATTTTCATACTTTTTCTCCTTTCACTCGCTTCGCTCGTTCATCGTCATCCAAAGTTTTTTTCAAAACCTTCGTCTGCCAAATCTTTGTCTTTGAAGCTTTCTCGCTTCGCTCGTTCATCGTCATCCATAGTTTTTTTCAAAAACTTCGTCTGCCAAATCTTTGTCTTTGAAGCTTTCTCGCTTCGCTCGTTCATCGTC
>CANSII010000056.1 GCA_947646915.1 uncultured Clostridium sp.
AATTTTTAAGTTTCGGTTTTTTGCAAAAATATAATATTTAGAAAAAAGATATATATTTTACAGTTCCGTTTTCCAAGACGTTTAAGAAACTGAAAATTCAAAGTATAGAAACACACTATAACAGGTTAAAGTGAATAACAACTCAGGTCAAACTCACTTTGAAATATATATCTTTTTTCTATTATTAAATGTATAAAATAAAAACAACGAAACTTAAAAAAATAATTAGTTTGACAATTTAATTAATTTATTATATAATATACAAGAATTGCCAAAGGGCAAAAATGAGATTTTTATAAAACTAAAATGTTTAAAGAAAAAAAAAGAGAACGGATAAAAAATAAATAAAAGAGAAAAATAAAAAAGGAAAAATAAAAAAGAGAAAAACTATTTATTTTTGTGTAACAAGATATTAAAACTAAAAAAACAAAAAATATACTATAGTTTGAATATAGGATAACTATTACAAATAATAACATAATAACAAAAAGAAAATATAGAAAAAAGTTTTAAGAATAAAAATAAAAACCTTATAAAATAAATAGATAAACACACAAATATAAGATAAAATCTTTAGACTATATAGGATTTATTAAAATTGAAATTAAAAAACAAGAAAGAGAGGAAATACAATGACACAAGAAAAATCAAACAATAAAGAAGAAAAAGAAAAAAAAGAAGGAATTAGAGAAAAATCGCCTATAAATACTAGAATGAGAAATACAAGACAAAGAGCAGGAGAAAAATTAAAAACAAGAAGTACAGAAGTAAGAAAAGAAAGAACAACAGAAACAAGGAGTACAGAAACAAGAAATACGAGAAATGTAAGAAATACAAGAAATAAAAGAGATCTAACTGATACTAGAATAAGAAGAGAAAATAAAACAGACAACAATAATAAATTTGAAAAAAATAATGAAGAAGGAAAAACAGATATTAAGAGAGGAAGAAGAAATAACAACAATATATTTAAACAATCAAAATTAAAAATAATACCATTAGGAGGATTACATGAAGTTGGAAAAAATATCACAGTTTTTGAATATGAAGATGAAATTATAGTAGTAGACTGTGGTTTATCATTTCCAGAAGATGACATGCTAGGAATAGATTTAGTCATACCAGATATAACATATTTACAAAGAAATGTTGATAAAATAAAAGGACTAATAATAACACATGGACATGAAGACCATATAGGAAGTGTACCATATATATTAAAACAAATAAACATACCAGTATATGCACCAAGATTAGCAATGGGACTAATAAAAAATAAACTAGAAGAACACAGAATATTAAGAAGTTCAGAATTACATGAAGTAATGCAAGGACAAACTATCAACTTTGGAAAAAATTTTAAAGTAGAATTTATAAGAAGTTCACATAGTATACCAGATTCAGTAATGCTTGCAATAACAACACCTGTTGGAACTATATTACACACAGGAGACTTTAAAATTGATTATACACCAATAGATGGTAAATTAATGGACTTTGGAAGAATTGCAGAATTAGGAAATCAAGGTATATTAGCATTAATGTCAGACAGCACAAATGCAGAAAGAAAAGGATTTACAATGTCTGAAAGCTCAATAGGACCTGTGTTTGATAATCTTTTTGAAGGATGTAATAAGAGAATAGTTGTTGCAACATTTGCATCAAATGTACACAGAGTCCAACAAATAGTAAGTTCAGCAGTCAAATATAAAAGAAAAATAGCAATATGTGGTAGAAGTATGATAAACATGATTACAACTGCAAGAGAATTAGGGTATATAGACTGCCCAGAAGATGTATTTATAGATATAGACATGATGTCAACATATAATGATGAACAATTAGTAATAATAACAACAGGAAGTCAAGGAGAAACAATGTCTGCATTAACAAGAATGGCAGCAGGAGAGCATAGAAAAGTAAAAATTACACCAAATGACTTAGTTATAATATCAGCAAATCCAATACCAGGAAATGAAAAATCAGTATCAAAAGTAATAGATGACTTAATGCAAATAGGAGCAGAAGTTGTATATAGTACTTTAGCAGATGTACATGTATCTGGACATGCTTGTCAGGAAGAACAAAAATTAATTTTAGCATTATCAAAACCAAAATTCTTTATACCTGTACATGGGGAATATAGACAGTTAAGAGCACATGGAGAAACAGCTCAAATGATGGGAATACCAGCAAAAAATATTATACTTATGGAAAATGGAAAAGTATTAGAAATAACTGAAGAAGAAGCTAAATTTAATGGAATGGTACCTAATGGAAGGGTTCTAGTTGATGGATTAGGAGTTGGAGATGTTGGAAGTATTGTATTAAGAGATAGACAACATTTATCTCAAGATGGTTTAATTGTTATAGTTTTAACAATGGATTCTTCAACAGGTGAAGTTGTAGCTGGACCAGATGTTATATCAAGAGGATTTGTATATGTTAGAGAATCTGAAAATTTGATGGATGATGTTAAAAATGTTATAAGACATGAAATAAGAAATTGTGAACAACAAGGTGTTAGAGACTGGTCAACAATTAAATCAACTGTCAGAGAGAATTTAAGAGAGTATATTTTCTCTAAAACTAAAAGAAATCCAATGATTATTCCGATTATTATGGAAGTTTAACAAAGAAATAGAGGTGCTTAAAAAATTTAAGCACCTCTAGATAAAATTAGGATTTTTTTCTATTGATAATATTAAAATCCCGATTTTTTTATGAAATTTTGAAGTTCTTCATGCTCAATGGAACTTGTCTGAATGTTAATAGATGTATCTGTAAGTTTTAACACAGCGACAAGTTTGTTCCCCTGAAACACATAAAGTGTGTTCCATAATTGAATTAATTTCATAATAGATTTTCCTTTCTGTACTTGATAAACCAATTATAACATAATTTACATAATTAGTCAATTTAAAATAAGATTTTATGTTGAAATTATTAACATCATATTAAAAAAAAAAAGAATTTAAATATAATTAGGAGATGAGAAAAAATGAATTATAAAGATTTAGCAAACTTAATATTTCCAAATGCAAAGGAAATAACATATTATGAAGAAAAGTATAAAGAAAGAAAATTACCTGAATCAGCAATAGTAACAAGATATGCACCAAGCCCAACAGGATTTATGCATATAGGAGGATTATATCAAGCATTAATAGCTATAAAAATTGCAAAACAAACAAATGGAGTATTCTTTTTAAGAATAGAAGATACAGATCAAAAAAGAGAAGTTGAAAATGGAATATCAGAAATAGTACAATCTTTAAAAGACTTTGGTCTTGAAGCAGATGAAGGAATGATTTCAGAAACTGATGAAAAGGGAGAATATGGACCATATAAACAAAGTCAAAGAAAAGAAATATATCAAGCATATGCAAAATATTTAATAGAACAAGGAAAAGCATATCCATGTTTTTGTACATCAGAAGAAGTTGAAGAGATAAGAGAAAAACAAGAAAATGCAAAAATAAGACCTGGATATTATGGAGTATGGGCAAAGTGTAGAAATATTACTGTTGAAGAGGCTATAGAAAAAATAAAGAATGGAGAAAAATATATAGTTAGATTTAAATCTCCAGGAAGAGAAGATAAAAAAATAAAACATCATGATGTTATAAAAGGTAATGTCGATTTCCCTGAAAATGATCAAGATATAGTAATAATAAAAGCAGATGGATTACCAACATATCATTTTGCACATGCTATAGATGATCATCTAATGGGAACAACACATGTTATTAGAGGAGATGAATGGTTATCATCAGTGCCACTACATTTACAATTATTTCATGAATTAGGGTTTAAAGCTCCAAAATATGCACATATTGCACCAATAATGAAAAATGACAATGGAAATAAAAGAAAACTAAGTAAAAGAAAAGATCCAGAAGCAGCAGTAAGTTATTATGCAAAAGAAGGAATACCATCAGAAGCGGTAAATGAATATTTGTTAAACATTGCAAATTCTACATTTGAAAATTGGAGAAGAGCAAATCCTGATAAATCAGTAGATGAATTTGAATTACAATTAAATAAAATGAGTGTTAGTGGGGCATTATTTGATATGATAAAATTATTAGATGTATCAAAAATAGTTATATCAAAAATGACAGCAGAAGAAGTATATAATAATTCTTTAGAATGGGCAAAAAAATATGATACAGAATTAGAAAAATTGCTTGAAGATAAAGAATTTACATTAAAAGTATTTGGAATAGAAAGAGGAAATAAAAAGCCAAGAAAAGATATTTCAAAATGGTCTGATGTAAAAGAGAACATCTCATATATGTATGATGAAGAGTTTAAAAAAGATACAACAGAATATCCATATCAAGTAATAAATGATAAAGAATCTATTAGCAAAATTTTAAAATTATATGTTGAAAAGTATTATGATGAAAATGATGATAAACAAGCGTGGTTCGATAAAATTAAAGAATTAGCTGGTGAAATGGGATATGCAAAAGAAGTTAAGGAATTTAAAGAAAATCCAAATATGTATAAAGCACATGTAGGTGATGTAAGTACAGTCTTAAGAATAGCTTTAACTAAAAGAACAAATACTCCTGATATGTATGAAATAATGAACGTATTAGGAAAAGAAAATATAGAAAAAAGATTTGAAAAGGCAATGTCCTAAAAATTTTGGATGGAGATGTCCTATAAATTAGGTAGACGAAATTAAGATAGCTGTTTGAGCAAAGCGAAAGGGACAGTCTCCAATCGACATGGCAAGAGTGGATAAATAATAGGGAGATTTTATGGAATATAATATTGGTGATATTGTTAAAACAAAAAAGCAACATCCATGTGGAAGCAAATTGTGGGAAATAACTAGAGTTGGAGTTGATTTTAAATTAAAATGTCAAGGTTGTGAACATATAGTTGTGTTACCAAGAGAAAAAGCATTAAAAATTATAACTAAAAAAATTGAAGATTTAAAAGATTAAAAAGTTACATTTTTCGACATTTTGCATAATATATAGTATAACATGAAAAATAAAAAATGTTATACTGGAGGTGACATGAAAATGGAACCACAAGAAATGATATTTTGTTATGATAACAAAGAAGAAAAATGTAATAAAAAGCATTGTTTAGGAATAGTTACAATTATATTAGCATTAGCATTAGCTTTTGTTATAGGATTATTAATAGGTGCAGCACTTAGTGGAGTTATATTAGCAGCTTTAGCAGCAATTATAGTTTTAGCAGTAGTTCTTGGATTATTATTAATTTTGTCTATAATTTTAATGATATGTAATAGAAGAAAAGATAAAAAGGATAAAAAATGTAATTGTAAATGTTGTTGTTAATTTTCATAATGTAAAAAAGAGAGAATATAGATTTATATTCTCTTTATATTATGTATTAAGCAGAATAATATGAACTTTCAAAAATTCCGTTTTCCAAGGCGTTTAATTTAATAAAAAATTTAAATTATAGATACACACTATAATTGATTAATGTGAAATATAACTCAGGTCAAACTCATTTTTTCAAATTAATATAATTCATTTCTTAATATAATTTTAAGTATAAAAGAGTATTTTAAATAAACTTTTCAATTTCAGTCCATACAGTATCCATATAAATTTTTCTTTCAGAAGAGAAAGGGATAGTAGTGATATCACCAATTGGATTTAATAATTTTTGCAAATTATTAGTTACATCTGTAACTTTAGTAATAGCAATTTTATCTGCCTTATTAGCTAGAATGATAAAAGGAAGTCCTGATCGAATAACATAATCATACATAAGTTTATCATTTGAAGTAGGTGAGTGACGAATATCTACTAAAAATATAATTAATGAGATTTGTTGTCTGCTAAAAAGATATTCTTCAATAAATTGGCCTACTTGTTCTTGCTCTTTTTTAGACATTTTGCTGTATCCATATCCAGGTAAATCTACAAAGTAAAATTTTTCATCAATATTATAAAAATTTATTTGTCGAGTTTTACCTGGTTCACTACTTGTTCTTGCTAATTTTTTTCTATTAATCATTGTGTTTATAAAGCTTGATTTGCCAACATTTGATTTACCAACTAAAACAATTTCAGGTAAATTATTTTTTGGATATTGGGCAGGTTTTACTGCTGAAATTTCAAATTTTGGATTATTTACTACCATTATCTTTCTTCCTTTTCTTGTAATTTTAGTTCTTCTTCTAAATATAAATTTATTAAATTACTAATATTCTTCATATTTTTTCTAAAGATTCACATAAATATCTTAAATCTACAAAATTTGGATTGCTAATGAAATTTTCTATAAGGGATATAAAATAAGGACATAAAGAACTAAAATCAATTAGGTCATTAAGCCTATTTTTTAATTTATCAATATTAATGTTTTTAGTACTTATAAATTGATAAATTCCCAATAAAATACTATGAAGAATATTTTTATTGGAATAAGGGAAGCAGAACTTTTATATTTTATAAATAATTTTTTATATTTATCATATACTTCCTTATTTGTGTAATTTATATGATAATTATTATTTTCTATTAATCTAACTGAATTATTATATATATATTGTAGAAGATATATCATTAATTTGTTTTAACAGTATATTTATATAATCTTTATCAAAAAGGCTTAAATATTTAGAAAAAACATATTTAGTCATATAGTCTAAATATTTAATAAAATTAGTTTTTTCATTATAATTCTGTATAATAAAAATATCATTATTTGAAATAAGTTGATAATTTTCTGTTAAATCATTTTTTTCGCCACAATATAATTGTTGATATTTATCTTCAGATAATTTTAAAAAGAGTGAAGTTTCTTAAGTTTTAAAATTATATTCTTGAATTATATTACCATATTTAAAAATTTTAAATAAGTCATCATCATTTGATGACTTATCTGGATTTTTTTCAAAGCTATATGTAGATTCAGTTTCCTCTCAACTAAAAATATCTTCTTTATCAAATATAAAAATATCTTCATTAATCATATTTTAAAATCTTTTTCTTAAATATTAAGAATTTACTTTATAAATTCTTTTCCACCCATATATGGTCTTAAAACTTCAGGAATAATAACATTTCCATCAGGTCTATAATTATTTTCTATTATAGAAATTAGCATACGAGGAGGTGCAACAACAGTATTATTTAAAGTATGGGCAAAATAATTACCATTTTCACCTTTAATTCTAATACCTAAACGTCTTGCTTGTGCATCAGTTAAATTTGAACAACTTCCAACTTCAAAATATTTCTTTTGTCTAGGAGACCATGCTTCAACATCACAAGATTTTGCTTTTAAATCAGCTAAATCTCCTGAACAACATTCTAAAGTTCTAACAGGAATATTCATACTTCTAAAAAATTCAACTGTATAAGACCACATTTTATCATACCATTCCCATGATTCTTCAGGTTCACAAACTACTATCATTTCTTGTTTTTCAAATTGATGTATTCTATAAACTCCACGTTCTTCAATACCATGTGCACCTTTTTCTTTTCTAAAACAAGGAGAATAAGATGTCATAGTATAAGGCATGTTATCTTTTTTCAAAATTTGATCTTTAAATTTTCCAATCATAGAATGCTCACTTGTACCAATTAAATATAAATCTTCTCCTTCGATTTTATACATCATGGCATCCATTTCTTCAAAGCTCATTACACCTGTAACAACATCAGAACGAATCATATAAGGTGGAATGCAATATGTAAATCCTTTATTTATCATAAAATCTCTAGCATATGTTAAAACAGCTGAATGAAGTCTTGCAATATCTCCTATTAAATAGTAAAAACCATTTCCAGAAACACGCCTTGCACTATCTAAATCAAGACCACCAAGTGCTTCCATAATTTCTCCATGATATGGAATTTCGTAGTCAGGAACAATTGGATCACCAAATTTTTGAATTTCTACATTTTCACTGTCATCTTTTCCTATAGGTACAGACTCGTGCATAATGTTAGGAATTTTCATCATTTTTTCTTTTATTTCATCTGAATATTTTGTCTCAAGTTTTTCATTATCTTCTAATTTGTTATTTACTTCTTGAACCTTTTCTCTAATAGTTTCAGCATCTTCTTTTTTTCCTTCTTTCATAAGTGTACCGATTTGAGCACTTAAGGTTTTTCTTTCTGATCTTAAATTGTCTCCATTTAATTTAACTTCTCTGTTTTTTATGTCTAATTCAATTACTTCATCTACTAAATGTAGTTTATTGTCTTGGAATTTTCTTTTTATATTTTCTTTAACAATTTCGGGATTTTCTTTTAAAAATTTTATATCTATCATGTTTTGATGTTCACTCCATTTCTTTTTATTCATTGACATCCAAAATTTTAAATTGCAACTTAAGTTTTTTTGATGTTGTTTTAAATATATCTTATTTTAATGTAAAAATATTATATAATAAAATCCCACAAATAGCAATAAATAAAATAATTTTTTATTATAAATAGTAGAGCTCTATTAGACATTAAGGTTATTCAATATTCAAATTTTAGATACACACTATAATGGTTTAAAGTGAATAACAAGTGGAAATAATAAAGGAACAACAACAGCCTGGACAGAAAATACAGAAAAAATAAATAAAAATAGTGTATATTGGACATTATTAACACAGAAGCAAGTGATACAGCAAAAAAGAAAAATTTATATTAAGAACTGTGTTACATGTGTTACTTATTAATCGTTGTTGCTTTTTAGCCTTATATAAAATCACCCAAATTGTTATAACTCTAAGTAGTTTAAAAATTAATCCTTACTCTATTCTAGCTTTTGATATTTTTTGTATTTTTATAAAAAATCTTAAAGT
>CANSII010000057.1 GCA_947646915.1 uncultured Clostridium sp.
AAATTACTATTTATATGAATCTTATAAATTATTTTTTGTTGTTTTCATATTCGTTTATTAATTCTTTTGCTTCTAATATATTATAACCTGCTGTTCTAGCCAAATAAATTTTAAGTTCAATTAATTTTTCTTTTTGATCAAAACTTTGGCTTAAACTTTTAACTATTTTACTTGATAAATTTTCATACAAATCAACAATGAGTTTATCTGTCAACTCCACTTGCATTTTCTCTTTCTCCTTATATATATTCTACTGTTTCCTCAATAGTTTTTCCCCTTTTTCTTAATAAATTACAATTAAAATCACTTGCTTTAAAACTTGCTGAATCATCTGTTGTATAACCTAAAAAAATTAAGCTTACTGGTCTAATATTATTATTCAAGCCAAATTCTTCTTCTATCTTGTCAAAAACTTTATAATTTCTGTAATCTTTATATATATTATCAATTCCTAAGTATGTAGCTTCTAATATCATATGAAGAGATACTAATATACAGTCTTGTATATATGATATTGCATGATCTTCTTTGTAACATTTTTCTATATCTCCACAAACCATTAATACTGTCGGAGATCTATGATTAGTTATTTTTTGTATCTTATCTAATCCTTCTTTAGATTCAATAACATGTATTTTTTGTGGTTGTAAACTTTTTGCTGTTGGTGATAGCCTTCCAGCCTCTAATATTCTTTCTAAATCTTCTCTACTAATTTTTTTATCTTTAAATGCTATTTTTTCAGTCATTTTTAATTTCTCCTTTATTATTCTTTTATTGCTATCATCAGTTCATTTGGTTGAACTGTCATTATTGCTTGTTTGTATTTGTATTTTGCATTTGTAAAATATACATTGTATCCCATATTTTCAAATTTATTTTTTGCAATTTCTAAAAATTGATCCGTTTCATTTTCTGTTAACCCATATTTTATTCTTATCTCATAAAATGTGATTCTAATAAACTCTTCACTTTGTTGTAATTTTTTATCAAAATAATCTGCTACTTCTTTCATTGTCATTTTAATCGCTCCCTTAACTGAATCTTATCTTATCACAAAATTATAAAAAAATAAAGAAAATAAATTTAGGATTTTTTATTTTCTCTACAATATTTACATTCAATAAAGTCTGCTTGTTCTTTTGTTATTCCTCCATTAACAATTGATAATCTTAACAATGCTCTTATGTTTTGCCATTTCATACATCTACATTTTCCCATTGCTGTTTGCTCTATATATTCTACTATTTCCTCTACAATGTAATAAGGTATATTAAAATTTTTTATTTCTATCTCCATTTTTATTATCACTCCTTTTCTTATTATAGTGGTTATATAGCCAATAGTCAATTAACACATAATAATTATATAATTCTTTTAGATAGGATGGTTTTAATATGTATAAAATAAAAATAGAAAATGGATACTATCTCTTTAAACTTGATGAATTATTAAAACAACGAAATATTAGTATAAATCAACTAACAAGAGATACAAATACCGATTTTAAAGTAATAAAAAGAATCATGACTGGTAATTTAGTAAAATTAGATATATTTGTTTTAGCAAGATTTTGTGATTACTTTAATTGCTCAATAGAAGATATCGTTGAATATAAAAGGTAGATAAAGCCTCCATAATTGTTTTATCTACCTTTTTTATTATATATATTTTTCAAAAAATTTTTCTACTTTTGAATACATATTAATTCCATCATTTTTGCTCATTAAATTTGAAAAATCTTGAAACATTTCCTCTCCTATTTCATCTTCATTATGTCCTATTTCTAATATTTCTTCTACATCTAGCAAAGGTATTATATCTCCTGTTTCAAATGATAATTTTAGTATATTTTCTTTGTTATATGATTCTAATCTATCCTGTAATATTGTTGTTTCTTTATCTAATACCATTATATTATCGTGTTTTTATAAAATCAATTCCCTTTTTATTCCCTATTTTCTATTTCTATATAATTTTTAATAAGTACACTAAGTGAACTAAAAATAATATAATTTAAGGTTACATGTTCACTAGGTGTACTAACACAATTTAGATTTAGTTCACTCGGTGTACTTGTAAATTTTACTATATATATATATTCACTAAATGAACTTTTTTCTAAAAATTAGGTACACTTGGTGAACTTTTGCCTAAAATGAGTGAACTTTTTCAAATTTTTAGTTCACTATTTTCAATTTTAACGAAGAATAGCGGGTTTGAGTCAGTTCACCGAGTGAATTTCTGCATCAAATTTGCTTAAAATTTTTGTTTCTTTATTAACTCTTGAAGGCTTGTCCTTCAATGTGTATAGGCATTGCATTAAGCATGCTTTCCTGCCCTCATTTTTAATGAGGTATTTTGATTTTTATATTACTTATGTCTACTTAATTAAATATACTTATCCTTAAATCCTCTTAGTTGAAAAATAATGTGCTTTTAAAATTAAGTCAAGGTTGTGCGACAGCACATTCATTCAACCTTGACTTTATTTTATAAAGCACATTAGAATTGCATATAGAGGATATTTCTATATATTTATTTCTAATCCTACTCCCACTTCGTTTATTTGCATTTGCTTAGCCATTTCAATTTTAGCTTTTAATGATACACAATGACAAGGATATAACAATTGTATTGAATTTTCCTTAAGATATTCTATTGTTTTGTCTAATCTTTTATTTGTATCAAATAAGTGAAATCCTCCGATTACTCCATATATTCTATTATCTTCACAAATTTTTTTAGCATATTCAATAATATTACATATCCCACTATGAGAGCATCCTGTTATAATAAACAATCCCTTTTCGCTCTTATATACTATTGCTGTGTCATCATTTACAAAATCATCTATCATATTTTCTTCTTTTTTACACTTTCCTATAATTTCTCTTGTTTCAAAATTATTACTTTGTGGTATTTCTCCTAAAAATACTATATTTTCACTAACTTTTAAAGGTAAGTTTGTTAATTTCAAATTACAAACTTTTGCTAAATATTCTTCTGTCATCGATGTTCCTATATACTCAGTATCACATATTTTTTCATATAAACATTCCGTATGTGCAATTAATTCTATATTTTTGTTATTAATATTATTAAATAAATATTTTAATCCTCCTGTATGATCATTATGTCCATGTGAAATAACTATTTTATTTATTTCGTTTAAATCAATATTCATCTTATGAGCATTCTTTATAAATGCATCTGAATATCCTACATCAAATAATATCTTCGTATTACTATCTTCTATGTAATAGCTTACAGCTGGTTCTCCTAAATAATAATTATCAATAAAAGTATTATTATCTTCTAAAACTTTTAATTTCATTTCTATACCTCACATAAATTAATTTCTATATCTGCATTGAATATGCTATACTTTTTACTTTAAATCCAAATTCTTCATACATCTTTATTGCACTTACATTTTCTTCATTTACTGTTAAATATATATCTGTGCAATCATTTTCTTTTCCATATTGTTTTATATGTTTTAATAACTGTGTTCCTATTCCTTTTCCTCTAGTTTTTTCATCTACACATATTGCTTCGATTTGTAGTTGTTTTCTATATCTCATACTAGGATTATTTTTTTCTTTAATATTAAAAATAATATATCCTACAATTTCATCTTGTATCTTTGCTACAAATATTTGTTTAACTTGTATCATTTCTTCAAAACATTCTTTACTAATTACTTCATCTACACTTAAAAATAAATCTGGTCTCCAATTTACATGTAGTTCATGAACTTGTTTTGCTAATTCATTTACTTTTTTAAAATCTTTTATCTTTGGTATCTCTATTGTTATTTGCATTATTTTTCACTCCTTATAAATTAAATTTTTCTTTTATCATTTTTGCTACATCAATAGCTGATACATTTGTATTTTTAATTTTTAAATAATTCTTAAAAATTCTTTCACCTTCTCCTGGTTCAGAGTTTAATTTGTGTTTCTCCATAGATTTTAATAACTCATTTTCGCTCCATTCTAAATCTCTCTTAGATGCTTTATGTTCTAATCTATTAGCTGTTTTATTTCTTTTTAATCTTTCTTCTAATGTTGTTTCTAATTCAACTACATAAGATTCTTCAAATAAATTCATCCATCTATCAGTTTCTGTTTTTTCTTCTTCTAAGTCTTTTCCGAAATCAAAACATCCTGTAAATATTATTCCTTTTTCATTACTCTTTGCAAACTCTTTAAATACTTCATATCTTATAAGTTGGTTCATTCTTTGATATGCTTTTTTATCATAATCAAATATTAATCTAACCATTTCTATCGTCATATGATTGTAAAATAATTTATATCCTGCTAATTTTGCTAATTCTTGACCTACTGTCATTTTCCCAACTGCTTGTGGTCCAATTATTAATACGAATTTTGGCATTTTAATCATCTCCTTTAATTTATAAATCTATCCAATATCTCTGTATAACACCAGATTTTGAAAGATTGACTTCATCTATAACTTCATTTTCTAATATACCACCATTAGCCTTAATTGTTTTATATGAACCTATATTATCTTTATCGCAAGTTACTAAAATTCTATTTAATCCATATCCTTTACAATACTCTAATACTAACTTTAACATCTCTTTCGCATATCCTTTTCTTCTTTCTTCTGGTAAAACACTATATCCAATATTTCCGCCATAGTTTAGAAGAAATTCTGATAATCTATGTCTAAAATCAATTATACCAACTAATTTATTATCAGAACTTCTAATAGCTAAATATACTGTTGATGGAGTATATTCCTTTCCATATTTCTTAGATAATCTATTATCAAAATCTATCCATTCTTCATAAGTTTCACATTCTTCTATTCCTGAGCAACCATCAAAAGATTCATTATTTTCTAAAAACACTTTTCTATAATTCATTACTTGTTCTTTATATTCCATAGTTGGATTTATCAATTCTAAAATACTCTTATTTCCTTTTTTTATACTCATATTTATCACTTCCTATTTTTCAATTCTTTTTATCATACCATGTCCTGTATAATCAAATGGAATTTTCCTAAATCCACATTTTTCGTAAAATTCTTCTTTACCACTTATAGATATTAAATTTATACTACATTTTTGCCCTTTTTTTGTTTTATTTTCAACTTCTTTTACTATCTCATCAATAAGTTTTCTTCCTATACCATTTTTCTGATATTCTGGATCAACTAATACATCAACTATTAAATAATATATTCCATCTCCTATTGCTCTTGCCATTCCAACAGTTTTATTTTTAAAAGTCGCTTTCTTTACAATTGTACTTTTTATTATTGCATTTTGTACTACATCTATATCTTTTGTATCCCAACCAATTTTATTTCTTAAGTTGTTATATTCATTCACATTTAAATTATTTTCTATTCTAATTTCCATATTTATTTTTCTCCTCCTATCAAAAAAAGCCTCACAAAAGAATCTTTTAAGACTCCTTTGCAAGACTTTATATATCTTACTTTATAAGTGTAAGTAGTTAATATATTTTCACTACTCTTTACCGCTCAAACATTACTATTCTAGGTAAACTCTTAAATATAATTTATATTTTAACATTTTATTTTAGATTTGTCAATTTCAAAATTTGCATAATTTTCCATTATTTTGTTTCATCATCTTCTTTTTTTACATAATTATCTAAATTTAATTCTTTCTTAAACTCTTCTTCTGTAGGTAGATATAACTTATATTTTGAAGCAAATATTTGATTATTATCTTCTGGTAAAGTATATTTTACAACTTGGTCACTTTTATCTGCACAAAGTACAATTCCTATTGGTGGATTATCTCCTTCATTCATCATTTCTCTAGTATAGTAATTCACATACATTTGCATTTGTCCTAAATCTTGATGTGTTAAATCTCCTAATTTCAAATCTATTATTACAAAACATTTTAATATATAGTTGTAAAATACTAAATCAATAAAGAAATGTCTGCCATCAAAAGTTATTTTTTGTTGTCTTGCCACAAATGAAAAACCTCTTCCTAGTTCTAGTAAAAATTTTTGTAAATGGTCTATTATTGCTTGTTCTAAATCTTTTTCATAAAAGCTTGTATTTCCTTCTAATCCTAAAAATTCTAATACATAAGGATCTCTTATAATATTTTTAGGTTCTACTTTCTCTGGTAATCCGATTTCATTAGCAACACTTTCTTTATCTTGGCTTGCTAACAATCTTTCATAATAAAATGTTCCTATTTGTCTTTTTAATTGTCTTACACTCCAATTTGCTTTTACACTTTCAATAGCATAAAACTCTCTTGTTTTATCATCTTCAATTCTCATTAATAAGTTATAATGTGACCAACTCAATTCGCTAGACAGTGTCTGGCGAATTGGAAAAGTACGATAAAATTGTCTCATATTCTTTAAATTTGCAACTGTAAAACCTCTTCCAAATTCTTTCGTTAATTGTCTTGATAAATATTGTAATAACTTTTTGCCATATTCTGCTCTGTCATTTTCTCCACATGCTTTATGAATTTCTTGTCCTATCTCCCAATATGCTTGTACCATTGCTGAATTGACGGCAGTATATACTTTTGATTGTGCTGTTAATACACTATTTCTAATTATTTTATATGATTCTTCTGGTTGTATTGTCATTTGTTTATCACTCATAAATTACCTCCTTTTTATATTCAATTCATTTTATTATTTATTCAAAATGGCATATTTTACCATATTCTTGCAATGAATATTTTAATATTTCGTATATAGGTTCTTGTAATTTATATAGATGAGTATCATATCTTTGCATTTTTACTTTTTCATTTGTATTATATATAACAACTTCTTCCTCTTTTAAAATCTTCTTTTCAGTTTTTATCACAAATTTACTACTATATAGCCCATCAAAAAATGTTCCACCTTTTGAAATAGGTTCGTTATTTGTATTTAAAAAGTTCATAATATCTTTTCTATCATTTTCAGAAAATCCATCGATGGTTGTCCATAATAATTCTAATGCTTCTTTATTACTTTCTTTATTAGATTTTTCTTTATATATATTATAACTAATCTTGTCCCTAATTTTTCCAAATATTAAAATAATACAATGTAAAACAATAATCCATATAGCAAATGATACTCCTATTGCCCAATAAATGCTTGATTCATTAAAAGGTAATTTTTCTATCAATGATTTTGGTATAATAGTAACTGTGAATATGCTTAACACAAAAGCAATCAAACTTTTCAATCCATATCTTTCAATTAATGCTTTTATAAAGTCAAAAAATGCACTCATTTTCTTTCTCCTATTCTTATTTTAGATAACTATATTTTTTACATACTATTTTATAAATTTCTCTAGCACCATTACTTAATTCATTTTCATCTACTTCACCTATTTTATATCTTTCATACCCTAAGCACTTATTCGGTTCGGCTATTTTTAATTCTCCTTCTTTTAAACTTCCTTTGTACACAATATATATCCAAGTTTGCTCTTTATTATATCTATCATCAAATGTGGTTGCATAGGTTGATGTAATAAATTCATCTATTTCTATATTTGCTTCTGTTCCAACCTCTTCTACAATTTCTCTATTTAATGCAGTTTTAAAATCAATATCACTTTCTTTAACTCTTCCACCTATTGTCTCCAATTTTAGTCTTTCATCTCTACAACCTAGTCCTCTTCTTTGAAAAATTATTTTATTTTCTTTATCAAAAGCATATACAATAACTGCGACTTCATAATTTTTTGATATTTCATTATTATTTTTTAAAACTTCTTTCAATTCTTCCATATCTTTTACTTCTTGTGTAAATAATTTCATCTTATTCCTCCATTTTCTTCATTGTATTTTTAAGTTTTCCTAATGATTTTGACATTGATATTACATCATTGTCTATCTTTATCAACTCATTATCAATAACTACATAATTTGCAATGTTTATATTTGTTAAATTCATCATTTTTTCAAGTTCATTCCTTATATAATGGACTTGTACACAATGTGGTGATTTATCAACAGTAGCAAATATTATATTTTTTACTTTCTCTGTTCTTAACATTCCTCCTATTTTAGTTATAGCCATATTAATATGTGTTTCTTCTAAACATAATTCATATATGTTTTCTGATAATCTCTTTACTTTTTCATAACCTTGAGGTTGCATATTTTTTAAACAGCTTCCTACTATGACAATTGTTTCTTCTACATCATATATATTACTTCTCATTAAATTTTTCATACTAATTCTCCATTCATTAATTCTTGCTTATTATTTGTTGCTATTTTATCATAAAAAGTTAAAAAAAGAAAGTGCTTTTCCAAACACTTCCAATTAAGTTTTATCTCCAAACATTTATTTATTTTTCTTTATAAAATTATACTACTCCGCACACCAGGTCGACTTCTATCGTTACATTAATTTTATGATTTTCTACTCGTTTAACCTTATTTTTGCTTTTTTTCTCAAAACTAATAAAATCCTCAAATGCACTAAATTCAACTATTGTATCGAATCTTTTAGATATAGCACCGAGCAACACTCCACGTGGCTCACACATAGTCTGTAGATAGTTTTTGCTTACCTCGTATGATGACTGTTGATTTTCTTGATTTTGA
>CANSII010000058.1 GCA_947646915.1 uncultured Clostridium sp.
TTAAAGATGCAACTGAGCAAAGCGAAGCTGTAAACAATACAATGCCGTTCGAGCGGAGCAAAGTTACGGATTAAAGATGCAACTGAGCAAAGCGAAGTTGTAAACAATACAATGCCGTTCGAGCGGAGCGAGTTACGGATTAAAGATGCAACTGAGCAAAGCGAAGCTGTAAACAATACAATGCCGTTCGAGCGAAGCGAGTTACGGATTAAAGATGCAACTGAGCAAAGCGAAGTGAAAGGGACGTCCACAATGGACATGGCAAAAATGGACAAAAAGTTAGGAGGAGAGTTAATGAATATTACTGAATTAACAGTACATGAATTACAAGAAAAACTAAAAGATAAAGAGATAACAGTAACAGACATAACAAAAGCATATACAGAAAGAATAGAAGAAAAAGAAAAAGAAGTTGAAGCATTTGTAACAACATTAAAAGAAGAAGCTATAGAAAAAGCAAAAAAAGTACAAACTAAGATAGAATCAGGAGAAATCACAGGAGATTTTGCAGGAATACCAATAGGAATAAAAGACAATATCTGTACAAAAGGAGTGAAGACAACATGTAGTTCAAAAATGTTAGAAAACTTTATTGCACCATATAATGCAACAGTTATGGAAAAAATAAATAATGAAAATATGATAAATTTAGGAAAACTAAATATGGATGAATTTGCAATGGGAGGATCTACAGAATATTCATATTTCAAGAAAACAAAAAACCCATGGAATTTAAACAAAGTACCAGGAGGATCATCAGGAGGTTCAGCAGCAGCAGTAGCAAGTAATATGGTACCATGGGCATTAGGATCTGACACAGGAGGGTCAATTAGACAACCTGCAAGTTTTTGTGGAGTAGTAGGATTAAAACCTACATATGGACTAGTATCAAGATATGGATTAGTAGCCTTTGCATCATCACTTGATCAAATAGGACCAATAACAAAAGATGTAACAGATAGTGCAATGTTATTAAATATAATTACAGGACATGATGAAAAAGATACTACATCAGAAGATATGCCTAAAAAAGATTATACAAAATGTCTAAAAAATGATGTTAAAGGCTTAAAAATAGGAGTTCCAAAAGAATTTTTTGGAGAAGGAATAAATGAAGAAGTAAAGGGAGCATTAGAAAATACAATACAAGAATATAAAAAAATGGGAGCAGAAATCGAAGAAATTTCATTAGATATAGCACAATACGCTTTAGCAACATATTATATAATTGCATGTGCAGAAGCAAGTTCAAACTTAGGAAGATTTGATGGAATTCGTTATGGATATAGAACATCAGAATTTAAAAACTTAAAAGAACTTTATAAAAAATCTAGAAGTGAAGGCTTTGGAGAAGAAGTAAAAAGAAGAATAATTCTTGGAACATATGTATTATCATCAGGATATTATGATGCATATTATAAAAAAGCTCAACAAGTTAGGACATTAGTTATGAACGAATTTAATAAAGCATTTGAAAAATATGATGTAATATTAACTCCAACATCACCAACAGTAGCATTTGATATTGGATCAAAATCAGACAATCCATTAGAAATGTACTTAGCGGATATATGCACAGTATCTGTTAATATAGCAGGACTTCCAGGAATATCAATACCAGTAGGAGTTGATAAACAAGGAATGCCAATAGGAATGCAATTAATAGGAAATAGATTCCAAGAAGAAACTATTTTAAATGTTGCATATACAATGGAGCAAAAATTAAAATTCAGAGAGAATTACAAACCAACATTTAAAGGAGGTGCCAAATAATGTCAAGACAAGATTATGAAGTAATAATAGGACTAGAAGTCCATGCAGAACTTTCAACAAAAACAAAAATATTCTGTTCATGTCCAACAGAATTTGGGGGAGCACCTAACACACATACATGCCCAATATGTATGGCAATGCCAGGAACATTACCAGTATTAAATGAAAAAGTAGTAGAATATGCAGTAAAAGCAGGATTAGCAACAAATTGTACAATATCAAGAAATAGTAAAAATGACAGAAAAAATTACTATTATCCAGACTTACCAAAATCTTATCAAATATCACAATTTGACAAACCACTTTGTGAAGAAGGCTATGTAGAAATTGATACAGAAAATGGCAAAAAGAAAATAAGACTAGAAAGAATTCATATAGAAGAAGATGCAGGAAAACTAAATCATGATGATTTTGGAGGAGGAAGCTTAGTTGACTTAAATAGAGCAGGAGTACCTTTAATAGAAATAGTATCTAAACCAGATTTACGTAGTAGCGAAGAAGTTGAAAGCTACATGAGAAAATTAAAATCAATATTAGAATATATAGAAGTATCTGACTGTAAAATGCAAGAAGGATCATTAAGAGCAGATGTAAATGTATCTGTTCATAAACCAGGAGAACCACTTGGAACACGTACAGAAATGAAAAATATGAATTCATTTAGAAGTATTGTAAGAGCAATCGAATATGAAGTTGAAAGACAAATTGATGTATTAGAAGATGGAGGAAAAATAGATCAAGAAACATTAAGATGGGATGATGTATCAGGAAAAACATTTCCAATGAGAGATAAAGAAGATGCTCAAGATTATAGATATTTCCCAGAACCTGATCTTGTTGCAATAAAACTTTCAGAAGAATATATAGAAAATGTTAAAAGTACATTACCAGAATTACCTGAAAGTAGAAAACAAAGATATTTACAAGAATATGAACTAACAGAAAAAGATGCAAATATTATCACAGCATCAAAATATTTATCAGATTTATTTGAAAGTGCAATAAAAGTATGCAATAATCCAAAAGCTGTAAATAACTGGATTATATCAGATATATCTAGAATTTTAAATGAAACTGAAATGGAACCTATTGCTATACCATTTGACGGAAATCAATTAGGAAAACTAGTTGTATTAATAGATAATGGAACAATTAGTTCTAGCATAGGAAAAAAAGTTTTAACAGAATTATTTGAAAATCCAAGAGATCCTGAAGTTATTATTAAAGAAAAAGGTTGGATTCAAATTTCTGATGAAGGTGCAATTAAAGAAGTAGTAATGAAAATATTAAATGCTAATCCTCAATCTGTTGCAGATTTTAAAGCTGGAAAAGATAAAGCTTTAGGATTTTTAGTAGGACAGGCAATGAAGGAAACTAAAGGACAAGCAAATCCTAAAATGTTAAATGAAATGTTTTTAGAAGAATTGAAAAAATAAAGAGCTGGTTTATATTATACCAGCTTTTATTTTATCAACAACAAATCCACAAATAACAAACTCTACGCCAAATATTAAACTCAATTTAAATAAAATAAAACCAGTATTATAAAGAAAAGGAGAATAAAATGAATTATATGTAACAAAGAAAATTAATGAGATAATAGCCAAAGCAAAACAAACTTTTAAACCAATTTTCATAATAGTTTTTGTTAATTTATCTAAATTTTTAAAATTATTTATAATATTATTAAACATATGTATCACCTATATATAATAATATCATTTGAATAAACTTAAATCAATGGAAAAATAAACCAAAAAAGCTACTTAAGGACTAACCTCAAATAGACTCTTTAATAAAAACTATGCATAATTTTTATTTTGCTTAAGCAATAGCTGAATTTAATTTTTTTGATAAGCTAGATTTTTTTCTAGCAGCAGTATTTTTAACAATAACACCTTTTGTACAAGCTTGATCTATTTTCTTTGTAGCTTCTGAGAATAATGTTTTTGCTTCTTCCATATTTCCAGCTTCTATAGCTTGTTCGAATTTTTTTATTGATGTTTTATATGCTGATTTTATCATATTATTTCTTAAAGTTTTCTTTTCAATTACTTTAACTCTTTTTTTTGCTGATTTTATATTTGGCATGTTTGCACCTCCTCTTAGTCTTTTTTCACTATAACATAGCTTATTTTAACATAAATTACAATAATTTGCAATAGATTTATGCAATTATTTTTTTTGCTCCTTTGGAATGACTATATTTTTAGGCTTTTCATCATTACATTTTGGCTTACCAGATTTTATATGATCATAAACAGGAGATATATTTAAGTCTGAACCATCACCATTTATAATTTCAATTTCAGTATTTTTATTTTCATCCATATATAATTTATTCCTTTCATAATATTTAATATTTTTGTTTTAAGAATTATCTTTTTGTTTGTAAAATTTTATACATATAAGTAATTATAGATTAATAATAACACAAAGCTATAAAATAATCAATAAAATAATGATTTAAGTTTCGGCTTTTTGCAAAAATATAATATTTAAAAAAAGATATATATTTTGCAGTTCCGTTTTCCAAGGCGTTTAAGATATTAAACATTCAAACCATAGAGACACACTATAATGACTTAAAGTGAATAACGACGCACTATCAAACTAGCTTTATAATATATATCTTTTTTATATAATAAAGTTTGAAAAATAAAAAACCGAAACTTAAATAACACAAACATTGATTTTTTTTTAATTATATTATATAATTCTAGTAGTTTAAAGAGATTATTTTAAATTAAGAAAAATAGAAGTTAAAGAGGTTTATATGAATATAATTAAAGAAATAAAAAGTATTTTTAGAGGACAAGAAGACCCAAATCAAATGAATAAAGATAGTAATAGTAATAGTGATAGAAGTTGGATATTAAGAAGTAATCAAAGTGTACAACCACAGTCTACAAAAATAGACTGCGATATAGATAGATTTTTAAAGGCATATTATTCAAAAATACAATATTATATTTCAAATCAAATGCCAAATAAAGCACAAGAGATTAAAACAGCTTATGAAGCATTAATTCAAATGAATGCAAGAAGTGTTTCACAGGAAGAATATAATAATAATTTTTTTCAAGAACAAGAATTATTAAATAAATTATATTTAGAATGTAGATATACTGTAGAAGAGCAATATCATTATGGAGAGATGAATTATTTTCATGTAAAATCTAATGGACATCAAATGCCAAAATATAGTAATATGGTAAGAGTTTATATTAATTGCAACAATGCAAATATATCTGAACTTGCAAAAACAATTTTAGATTATAATACTAATCCAAATTTTTATTTAAAATTTTGTTCAAATATAAAAAATTATAAACAACCAAAATCAGAGAAAATAGTTATATTTTGTAATAAAGAAGAAGTTGATTATACAATTGAATTATTGCGTTATGTAAAAAGTATTAGACCAAATTTAATGGAAGAATCTGAAAATGTTCAGCCATTTTATCAGAATGTAGAAAATTTAGCTGGACTTACATATCAACCTATGATAGGTCAATATACAGATTTAAGAGGACATCAGAAATTTATTTCTCAATCAACAAATAGTATATTAACAACAATATTGCAAGAAAGTTATATAGATACAGTAAGACAAATTGCAACATGTGATCCTAATTTATCATATTTACTTGAACAAAATTTCATAAATGATAATTTAGCATATATGAATAGTTATCCATATATTGATAGTAATTATCATGAATATTTAATTGAAAGTATGAAAGCAAAAATGCAAGTATTAGCTGAAAGAAACCGTATTTATATAGATGGATTACCATACCAACAAAAAACACCAAACATAATGGAAAATAATATTCAAAATAATCAGTATAATGAAGAATATACATATTAATAAAAAAGCAAGTTGAAAAGATGCAATCTTGATTAAGGAAAAATACATAAAAAATGAGGAGATATTAATTAAAAATGGACATTGGAAAGGCAAAGGCAGTAATAGAAGCAATATTATTTGCAGCAGGAAGGCAAGTAAATATAAAAGAGCTAGTAATAGCTTTAGAAATTTCTAAGGATGATTTAGAAAATATAATAGGACTAATGCAAGAAGAATATAAAAAAGAAGATAGAGGAATTGATATAATAAAAGTAGAAGAAAGTTATCAATTATGCACAAAAAAAGAAATATATGAATATATTTATCCAGTATTAGACAAAAGGTCAAAACCAAACTTATCAAATGCAGCAATAGAAACATTATCGATAATAGCATATAATCCAAAAATAACAAGAGCAGAAATTGAAGCAATAAGAGGAGTAAGTGCAGATGCATGTATATATAAATTATTAGAATATGAGCTCATACAAGAAGCTGGAAAATCAGATTTACCAGGAAAGCCTATGACATATGTAACAACAAATGAATTTTTAAAAAGATTTGGATATACATCTTTAAATGATTTACCAGAATTACCAAGATACAAATTAGATGAAAATCAGCAAATTGTAATAGATGAATTAATTGAGAACGATAATGAAAATATAGAAGATGAGGCTCCATCTCCCGAAAGGGATGATAAAGAAGATATAGAAAATTAAACTAATTAACTCATAATATAATTTAGAAGAAATTTTTACAGTTAAAAAAGAAAAGAGGTATTTAAATGAAATTATCAAAAACAGGTATGGGTACAATAAAATTAAATAATATAGATGAAATGTATCCAGCACAAAGTATATTATTACAAACAGGACAATTAGTTCAATATGGTGCAGGGCTATTTGGATATAACACGATACCATTATTAGTAAGAAGAAATATAGAAAAAGTTATAATAGAAACATTAAATAAATATGATTGTATAGAATGTTTACTTCCAACATTACAACCTGATACAATATGGAAAAATTCAGGAAGATATGAACACTATGTAAATGATGGAACAATGCTTATTACAGAATCAAATAAAGGAACATTTTGCTTAGCACCAACAGGTGAAGAAGCAATGCTTGAATTTGCTAGAGAAAAGTTGAAATCATATAAAAATTTACCTGCAACATATTATCAAATAAGTGAAAAATTTAGAAATGAAATAAGAACAAGAGGTTATTTACTTAGAGGAAAATCATTTGTAATGTTAGATGCTTATAGTTTTGATATAGATGAAGAAAAAATGGCTGAATCTTATGAAAATGTTAGAAAAGCATTTTTAGAAATATTTGAAAAAATAGGATTATCAGTAATTCCAGTAGTTGCAGATAATGGAGCAATGGGTGGAAAAAAATCTGAAGAATTTATGATGATTTCTGAGCAAGGAGAAGATAAAATACTTTATGATGAAGTAACAGGAATTGGATTAAATACAGAAATTTTAGAAAGAGAAGATTATAAAGAATATCTAAAAAATGAATATGGAATAGATGACATATCTAATTTAAAAGAAATCAGAACAATGGAACTAGGTCATATATTCCAGTTAGGAACAAGATATTCTGAAATGATGAATGGAAAATTTATAAATCAAGAAGGAAAAGAAGAGTTATATTATATGGGATGTTATGGAATTGGAGTAAGCAGAACACTAGCAGCAGTATATGAAAATTGCTTGATTAATGATGAAAAATGGGGACCATGCGGATTTGTATTACCAAAATCTGTTGCACCTTATAAGATTCAAATTGTTCCTAAAATGGAAAATGCAGAAAAAGTTGAATTAGCTAATAAATTATATAATATTTTAAAAGAAAAAGATATTAATGCAATTTTAGATGATAGAGAAACTGTAACAATGGGAGCTAAAATAAAAGATTGTAAGATTCTTGGAACACCATATTTGGCTGTTATAGGAGATAAACAAGAAGGTGAAAATATTGAATTTGAAGATATGCAATCAGGAACAAAACAAGTTATTTCTATAGATGAATTGGTAAACTTGGTTAAATAGTTTATAAAAATCTTTTCTTTGTTTTTACATTCTAGGAAATTAGGTGATAATATGGGTAAAAAAATTGAAACGGGTTTAATTCTAGTAAAAGAAGATTTATTTACCAAAATTAGAAGAAATTTATTTGCCATTTTTTTTAAAGAAGAAGCGGAAATATTTGAAAAGATAAGAAAATTAGAAATGCCAAGAAATATAATAAATGGCAAAATAATAATTCCAAAGGAAATAAAAGGATAATAAAAGAGAGATAAATAATATTGTTATGTATCTTAAAATTTATCAGATTTAAAAGAGGGAAATACTGAAGTGTACTGAACCCTCTTTTTTTATATTTGAAAGTCATGGTCTGTTCTATATGGATATTCTGAAATAGCAACAAATTTAATTGAATAAATGTCACAATAAAGTCGATTACCACTTTCAATAGATCTAAGTATAATATAACTAACACCAACATCTTCAAGAATACCTATTCGATCAACTAAAGAATCTGTTCCTATTAAAAATTCTACTCTCATTAATTTCCCTATATTTTGTCTTAAAAATGCTGGTGTATATATATTATTGGTTAATATTTCAGGTGAATTAGCATTTGGTGTTACTAATCTTTTTTCATTTGTGTTGTTTAAATCGTCTTCCATAAAAAAATCATTCCTTTCACTTCGCTTCGCTCCGTTCATCGTCATCTAAAAATTTCTTCGAAATTTTCATCTGCCAAATCTTGTCTATGAAGCCATTTCGCTTCGCTCCGTTCATCGTCATCTAAAAATTTCTTCGAAATTTTCATCTGCC
>CANSII010000059.1 GCA_947646915.1 uncultured Clostridium sp.
TAATTTTTATAAAAAAGTGTAAAAATATGTGTCTAAATACTTGACCTAAATCCAATTAAAAATTAGAGTGGTCATTTAGACGTCTTAATTTTTGTATTATTTTATTAATATCCTTCGTCATTTTCCCACTCTTCTATTTCTTCTCTACTAGTTATCTCAACATATTCTCCTATGATCCCTAATGCTTCATCATAGCTTTTTGCGTCAGATGTAATTCTGTTGCACATTTCTGTTGATTCTTCTCTCATGCCATTTCTTTTTAATGTTCTTGATGCAATTCCCATTAGATTAAAAATGTTTCCATCTTCTCCAATCAAAGCACACTTTGGTTTTGTTCTTTCCAAATGGTTATTTTCTTCTCTCATTGCATTATTATTAACAATGTCATCAAACCATCTTCCTCCTACTTCAAATCTTGGTATAACAATTGCATTTACATTCTTTATATCTTCTAATTTTATTGAAATTAAAGTTAAATCTTTTGGATAAGCATTCGTTCCTGTTAGTCCATAATTATCATTCATAACTTCTCCTTTTATTATATGTATTGAAATTGGATTTGAAATTTCTGATTTTTCTTTTATCCAATCTATCATTTGATTTAAACTTTCTGTTTCTTCTGAAACTCCTGTAAAAGTTAAAGCAGAAGATTTATATAATTCATCTAATTTATCTTTTGTTGTTACATTTATTTTCATAAATTCTTGATTATCTTTTTCTATTTTTCTCACCTCTTTTTCTTTTTATTGCTTGTTAAACTTATTATTCAAATTCTTCTTCATTTTCTTTTTTCTGATTTCTATCTATGTCTTCTTTTTCCATTAAATATCCATATTCAGTAAATAAGCCATTATATGTACATCCTTTTTGTGTATAATCTTTTGCTAATTTATAATAATCAATATAATCTTCTAAAAGACTTACATCATCAAAATGTCCTGTTTCATTTACTAAATATTTTCCCATATCATAAAAATCATTTATATTAGGTAATAAATTATATTTGCTAATTTTACTTGCATAATCTATTAAATCATGAATATAGTTTATTTTGCTATCTTTTACTTCTGCTAATGCTAGAAATTTTTGCATCCTAATATTATCAAAACTTCTTACTTCTTTACATAGTAATTCTATTTCTTGAAAAGGTGTCAAATATGAATTATTAAAGGATTTTTCTATTTCATATTCCATCACTTTATTAAATCTATTTGATAATATCTCATCATCAAAATTGACTATTTCGCATTTAGTAATATGAGTATCTTGTATTGTCAATTTATTATAATCTAAATTTATTAATTTGAACTTTTCTTCAAGTTTTTCCTTTGTTGTTGGCAAATATATTGTCACTTTACTATACATTGATGATTCTTCAAATTGTTTTTTGTTTACTACTTCTATTTTTAATACCTTGTCCTTTTCAATTTTAGGTTGTATTAATTCATTATCTAACATTTGTCTTGTATTTACTAAAAGTCCATAAGAGCAAAAATTTTCTTTTATATCAGCATCAAAAAGATAATTCTCTGCCAATTTTGCAAAATTCATAAATGGAATTACATTAATGTCCATCTTATATCCAGGTACTTTCTCTGCTATTAATCTTCCTAATTCATGTAAATTATATTTTTCTATTATCTGATAATCATTTATATTAGTAATTAATTCTTTTATTTCATTTAGATCCTTTACATTATATCTATTTACTTCAGCATAGGCATTTAAAATACGGCATTCTTCTTTATTTAAGCTAGATATTAAATCATTAATTGCTTGTATTTCTTCAAGTTTAATATATTCTCTTTTTTCATATTGTTCATCTAAAAGATTATTAATATATGAATCTATTAATGAAACATCTTGTGTTTCATTTCCAAGTTTAACTCTATGTATAATATAATCTGTACTATCTTCTGTTAATTCAAATGTTTTCATTTCATTTAATAATCTAGCATTAAATTTTATATAGTCATCTTTATTAGCAACTATAATTTTCATAATCCACCTCCTAAAATCTCTCGCACGAGAATCGATTTTGTGCCATTTTTATTATTTTTTAATATAGTTTTACCTCTAAAAAATTACTCAAACTCTTCTGTTTCTTCTTTTTCAGTTATTTCATAATTTTCTATTTCATCTTTTGTTAATTTTTCTTCATCTAAATCACACAATAATTTATTAATTTTGTTACTATCATATTTTAAGCAATATGTATCAATTATTTCCACTCTATCTACTTCTCTTGCATATTTATCTTTTATAAATTCTTCTGCATTTTGTGGACTAGAGAGAACAAACCAATTTAATATTTCCTTTGCCTCTCTATCTAATTGAAATCTTTTTATATAATCTCTTTGCCAAAATTTTAAATCAAATATATTATTCAAACTCTTCCTCCTCCTTATCTTCTTTTGTATTTTCTTTATTTAATACATCTTCTATTAAAGCATTTATTACATAGATAGTTCTTTTATTAAATTCTCTTTGCCAAGCACCTTCTTTTCTAGACCAATGGAATCCATTATGCTTTAATTGATTTCTAATTTCTTCACTTGGCTTTCCTTCAAATAATAGTTGAATACGATTTATTTCTTTATTATGAATAGCTTTTCCACCTTCAAATTTTGTTTCTGGAAATACTAATGTTTCTTGTTCTTCAAGTCTTTTGATTCTTAATTTTGTTTCCCTAATATTTGCTCCTATGTTAGTAAGTTCCCATGTTTCGTGTTCTCTTGCTTTTATACTTGCTCTTTGATTTTCTAATCTTTCTAATTTATCTTTTAATTTTGGAATCGCATCAGGATCATCGTTATAAATGACATTGCTATTCTCTGCGTTTTTTGCTCTTGCCTCATAATATTTGCTCTTTTCTGAAAGTTCTATTGATTTTTTTATATCTTGATTTGCTTGTTCATGTAATCTCCTTACTTTCTTTTCAGAATGATGTCCAACTATTATTGGCTGTCCAGGTGTCATCATTAAAATTCTATTAGCTGTCGAATTACTTCTTGCATCCGCTTCTTCTTTTGCTTTTTGTGATACAGCTTTGTATCGCTCTATTCTTCTTTGTTTTCTTTCTTCATAATCTGCTCTTCCTCCCATTTTCTATCACTGTCCTTTCCAATTATTACACAACAATGTAATAATAATGTTAAAAATGAGCTAATCATTGCTACTATGATTAATACTAAAATATACATTTTTTCTTCCTTTCCAAGAAAAAAAGACATTGTATAAAAGTTGTGTTGCATTCTAACTCTGCAATTACTTTTATACAAGTCTTATTCAAATTCTTCTTCATTTTCTTTTAATTTTTTATTTTTATAATTATATTTTTCTAATATTGGTTTATAATATTTCTTTTCTGCCTTTGCTCTTGCTTTTGCTGCATCTTGTAATTTAGTAAATTCTCCTAAATTTATGCATTTATTTTTAAAATAAATGTAAGCTCTATATTTACCATTTCTTTTTTGATAACTTACACCTCTTACTCCTGTTGTATTTTGTTTTGTTACCTTATTACTTAAATGATCAAGTCTAGTTCCTTCTTTGTTTATATTTAAATTCCTATATTTCTCACACTTTTTTACATTTTGACTTGCTTTTTCTTTTACTATACAACCACAACTAATTACTTTATTCTTTAAAAGATTATTTTTAAGAACACTACTTGTTTTTCCACATTCACATTGGCATAACCAATATTCTCTTGAACATCCTTGAGAATCAACTTTTTTCTCCATCTTGATAGCTGTTAATCTTCCAAATTTTCTTCCTGTTAAGTCTTGAAAATTCTTTTCTGATTTTTCTTTAATCCTTTGTTCTCGTAATTCTTTATCTAAACAACCACAACTTTTTGTAGTTCCTCTAATAAGATTACCTAATAAGACTGATGTCTCTTTTCCACAATCACAGCTACATTTCCAATAATAACTATAATAGATCTTTCCTTTTTTACTGACATTTTTAGTTCTTTTATCAAATTCTATAACAGTTAGTCTGCCGAATTTCTTTCCTGTATAGTCTTTCATATTTGAATTATATTCTCCCAAGTAAATCTATCTCTTCCAAAATGTCCATAATTAACTGTTTTTGAATAAATGGGTTCTTTAAGTTTTAAATACTCAATAATTCCTTCAGGTGTTAAGTCAAATCTCTCTTTTATAGCTTTTATAATAATATGTTCAGGCATTCTATTTGTTCCAAAACATTCAATAAATAAAGATATAGGTTGCTTCATCCCTATACCATAACTTAATTGTATTTCACATCTTCGTGCCATTCCATTTGCCACAACATTTTTTGCTATATGTCTTGCCATATAATTTGCACTTCTATCAACTTTACTTGGATCTTTTCCTGAAAAAGCTCCTCCTCCATGTCTTGCAATACCTCCATAAGTATCACAAATAATTTTTCTACCAGTTAACCCAGTATCACCAATTGCTCCTCCAATAACAAATCTACCAGTTGGATTTATAAAAAATTTAGTTTCAATATCAATCATATCAGGATCAATAACTGGTAAAACTACTTTTTCAATTAAGTCTTTTTGCATAGTTGGTATATCTGCATTTTCTAAATGTTGTGTAGATATTAAAATACTATCTACTCTAATTGGAAAGTCATCTACATACTCTATTGTTACTTGTGCCTTGCCATCTGTTTTTAAATAATCAATTTCTCCATTTTTTCTTACTTCTGCTAATCTTTTTGTAATCTTGTGTGCGAGAAAAATTGGATATGGCATATATTCTTCTGTTTCATCACAGGCATAGCCAAACATAATTCCTTGATCACCTGCTCCACCTTTATCTACTCCCATTGCTATATCATTGCTTTGTTTTTTTATATATTGTTCTATCTCGCAAGTTTTATAATCCATTGTAGTTTTTTCATCATCATAACCGACTTTCTTTAATATTTCCCTTACTATATTTTCAATATCTAATTTTGCATTTGTTGTTATTTCTCCTGCCACCATAACTTTATTTGCTGTAATCATAGTTTCTACTGCAACTCTTGATTCCTTATCTTGTTTTAAACATTCATCTAAAATAGAATCTGAAATTAAATCACATACCTTGTCAGGATGTCCTTCTGTTACAGATTCACTTGTTAAAAAATATCTTTTATATTTCAATTTAAAATTCCTCCATTCTTTCTTTCATTTATATATTTTTATTTCTTTGTTTTTTGCTTTTATTTATTACATAAACATCTCCTCACATCCTTTCTTTCTTCGCATGAGAATCGATTTTGTGCCACTTTATATAAAAAGTAGATTAGTTATCCATCTCACATTAAATTTTTAGATGTAAAAAAATAAAGCACAGACTCTGTACTTTATTACTGTAAGGTGGATTGCCCACTTATTTTTTACCATTCAACCATTTACCATTTTAAATTTTCTATAAAATAAATGATTTTTATATTTAATTTTTTATTTTTCTAAATCTTCCGAAGTATTGGTATTACTTGTTTTTTCTTCTTTTATACCCATCAACGCAACACACTCCACGTGTGTTGTTTCTCTCTGGTTTCAGTATTATTTGAATGTTGTTTATCGCTTGTAGCAGTAAATTTATCTTTGCAGTTTATTTCTGTTCCATTTTTACATATAAATCTTATTGTATATGGATTTATTGTTCCATCTTCTAATATTTCGCCTATCACTACTTTATCAATTAAACATTCAAAAACATCTTTATTAAATTTCGGCATTATATCTATATCTTTAAATAAACTTTTAAACTTGTTTAATCTTTGTTTAATGCTTTCTGTTCTGTTTGTTTCTTTTAGTAGGCTTTCTATTTTCTGTTCTATTTTCAATAATTCTACATTTAGGCTATCAAATTTTTCTGTATATTGTTCTTTGTTGATTTTGCCTTCTAAATTTAACTCTAATAGATTAGCAAGTTTCTTGTTTATTTTTTCTTTGTTATTTTCTAATTTACTTACCATTGTTTCTGTAGTATTTTCTTTTAAGATATTTTCTATTTTTTCTAAAAAGTTTTCTACTACTTTTCTGTTATCATTACAGAGTATCCTATATCCTTGTACAAAACAATCTTCTAATATTTCTTCTGGAATTGCTTTACAATATGGACATTCTTCTTTGCCATGTTTTGCTCTTTTGATACATTGCCATACTGCTTTTGCACAATTTCTGTTTGCATTCCAATTTCTTCTTGTAAGTAAGCTACCACAAAAGCCACAATATAATTTGCTACTAAAAGGATATTTCTTGCTATAGTTATCGTTTCTTCTTCCTGTTTCTCTGTTTCCTGCTCTTTTTGTTCTTATTTCTTGTACTCTATCAAATAATTCTTTGCTAATAATTGGCTTATGATGTTCTTTTAAATAATGCTTATCTACTTCTCCTAAATTGCTTAACCTTTTATGTGATATTGGATCTATTGTAAATGTTTTTCCCATTAACACATCTCCAATATATTTTTCATTTTTTAAGATTCTTCTTATGGTTGATTCGCACCATTTTGTTCCACCTTTCGGAGTTTTTATTCCTTTAGCTGTTAGTTCTTTTGCTATGGAACTTGAACCTACTCCTTCTACATATCTTTCAAACATATATCTTACAATACTTGCTTCTTCTTCATTGATTGTTATTTCTTTTGTTTCGAGATTATAGTTATATCCGTAACAACCGTTATAACCTATTAATTCTACTCTGTCTTTTTTCATCTTTAAACCTAGTAAAACATGTGAAGATATGTTTTCGCTTTCTTGCTGTGCCATTGCACTTAGTAATGTTAATACTAATTCTCCTTGCCCTGAACCTGTATTGATATTTTCTTCTTCAAATAGAATTGCAACATTTTTCTCTTTTAGCATTCTTACATATTTTAAAGTATCTAATGTGTTTCTAGCAAATCTTGATATTGATTTTGTTAGTATCATATCAATTTTTCCTTCCATTGAAGCTTGTATCATTTTCATAAAGTTTGTTCTTTTAAAATCTAAAGTTCCAGATATTGCTTCATCTGCATATATTCCAGCAAATTGCCATTCTGATTTACTATTTATTTTTTCATCATAATACTTTAATTGTGATTGATAACTATTTAATTGTTCCTCATTATCTGTGCTTACTCTACAATATGCACATACTCTTAGTCTTTCTTTGATTGTTGTTCCTGTTACTCTGTTGATTCTTCCGTTTGTTTTCTCTATGACTTGAATTTCCATCTTTCCTCCATTCCGCCTAGAGATAAAACTTATATAACATTTATACCATTTTTGTGTTTAAAAGTAAATTGAATTTATAAAAGTTTATAACTTTTTAAGACTCTCCTTTTGATTTCAATATGTTCCGCTTCTATTATTAAGTTTTCTCTAAACAAATTATTTAAGAGTGATAATTCCATACTACAATTTAGCATAGTATTATCTTTTAATTGCTTAGAGTTATCTATTTCTATTTCATAATCATGTAGCATGAAATTGCTCCTTTTCTTTAAATTTGAAACGAAAAAGAGCAGAGAAATTAGTTTTTAATCTAATCTCTTTGCTCTTTCTTTTACATGCTATCATTATATTATCGCAGTTTTATAAAATCAATTCCCTTTTTATTCCCTATTTTCTATTTTTGATATAATTTTTAATAAGTACACTAAGTGAACAAAAAATAATATAATTTAAAGTTACAAGTTCACTCAGTGTACTAACACATTTTAAATTTAGTTCACTTGGTGTACTTGAAAACTTTTTACTTTTTTCACATTCACTTAGTGAACTTTCTTCATAAAAATGTAGTACACTCGGTGAACTTTTGTCTAAAATAAGTGAATTTTTTCAAATTTTCAGTTCACTATTTTTAATTTTAACGAAAAATAGCGAGTTTGAGCCAGTTCACCGAGTGAATTTCTGCATCAAATTTGCTTAAAATTTTTGTTTCTTTATTAACTCTTGAAGGCTTGTCCTTCAATGTGTATAGGCATTGCATTAAGCATGCTTTCCTGCCCTCATTTTTAATGAGGTATTTTGATTTTTATATTACTTATGTCTACTTAATTAAATATACTTATCCTTAAATCCTCTTAGTTGAAAAATAATGTGCTTATAAAATTTAGTCAAGGTTGTGCGATAGCACATTAATTTTAACCTGTTGGTTTGTCAAACATATGTCACACTTTATTTAAAAATATATACTTTGAAAT
>CANSII010000060.1 GCA_947646915.1 uncultured Clostridium sp.
ATGAGGATGAACGAAGTGGAGTGAAACGAAACGAAAAGGCTCCGAAGAAAAGATTTGGCAGACAAAAAATTCTAAAAATTTTTTGGATGACGATGAACGAAGTGGAGTGAAACGAAACGAAAAGGCTCCGAAGAAAAGATTTGGCAGACAAAAAATTCTAAAAATTTTTTGGATGACGATGAACGAAGTGGAGTGAAACGAAACGAAAAGGCTCCGAAGAAAAGATTTGGCAGACAAAAAATTCTAAAAATTTTTTGGATGACGATGAACGAAGTGGAGTGAAACGAAACGAAGAGAAAGGATGGGAAAAAATGGCTACAAATAGAAAGTTAGGAAGAACAACAGATATAAGAATGTCAATGTTAAAAAATTTAACAACAGATGTAATTGTACATGGAAAAATCGAAACAACATTACAAAGAGCAAAAGAAGTTAAATCAATAGTAGACAGTATTATATCGCTTGCAATAAAAGAAAAAGACAACTTTGAAGAAGTAGAAGTAAAAATTGTAAAAGCAAAATTAGACTCAAAAGGAAATAAAGTTACAGAATTAGTAAAAAGTAAAAATGGAAAAGAATATTTAAAAGTAGTAAAAGAAGAAACTACTGAAAAAAGGCAAAAAGATATGCCTTCAAGATTAAATGCTAGAAGAAAAATCATGAGAAAAGTTAATAAAGTAAAAAATAGTGATGGAAAAAATATTGATGTTCCAGCAATACTATTTAATGAATTAGCTCCTAAATATGCAGACAAAAACATTGGTGGATATACACGTATTGTTAAAGCAGGTCCTAGAAGAGGAGACGCTGCTGAAGTTGCTATATTACAATTAATCTAAATAAATCTAAAAAAGATGAATTACTTTTGAGTAGTTCATTTTTTTTACTAGAGTATTTTGTTAAAGTAAAATACTTGACAGAATATAAAACAAATGTTATAAAAAAGTTAGTAATGCAAATAAGTGGAGGAACAAATAAGATGAACGAAAAACAATTACAAGATAAAATAAATGGAACAATATGGAGTGCATGTGATACATTAAGAAGTAGCATACCTGGAGGAAATTATAAAGATTATGCTTTAGTAATGCTATTTGTCAAATATTTAAGTGATACATATAAAGAAGAAAAAGAAAAAGCAGATAAAATATATAATGGAAATGACGTGATGATAGAAAGATATCTTTCAAGAAGTAAATTCATTTTAAAAGAAGAATGTACATTTGATTATTTGTATAATAAGAGAAAAGAAGATAATATAGGAGAAATTATAAATAAAGCATTAGAAACTATCGCAACTTTAAATGGAGTAAAATTATTAAACTTATTTGCTGGAGTAGACTTTAATAGTGAAGTTATATTTGGAAAGAAAAAAGAAAAAAATGCAATACTAAAAACATTACTTTCTGATTTTAATAATGACGATATTGATTTAAGACCTTCAAAAATAGGAAATTTAGATGTTATTGGAAATGCTTATGAATATTTGATTGCAAGATTTGCTGGAGATTCAGGAAAAAAAGGAGGAGAATTCTATACACCTGCTGAAGTTTCGACATTACTTGCAAAATTAGTTGAGCCAAAAGAAAATGATAGAATATATGATCCAGCGTGTGGTTCAGGGTCATTATTATTAAAAGCCGTTAAAGAAGTAAAAGACAAAAAAGTTAGTATATATGGACAAGAAAGTAATAGTTCAACGTATAATTTATGCAGAATGAATATGTTTTTACATGGTGTTAATGATGCTCATATTGAATGGGGAGATACTCTTTCAAATCCATTACATTTAGAACATGATGACCTAATGAAATTTGATATAATAGTATCAAATCCACCATTTTCATTGGACAAATGGGCAAAAGGCTTTGAAGTTGCAAATACAACAATAATTGAAAATGGAAAGAAAAAAGATACTTTTAAGATGGAAACATCAATAGATCCATATAATAGATTTGAATATGGTGTTCCTCCAAAAAGTATAGGAGATTATGCTTTTATACAACATATGTTAAAAAGTTTATCAGATAATGGTAAAATGGCAGTAGTATTACCACATGGAACATTATTTAGAGGCTCATCAGAAGGTCTAATTAGAAAGAAAATATTAGAGAATAATTTGATTGATGCTGTAATTGGATTACCTGAAAATTTATTTTATGGAGTATCAATACCAGCAACAATAGTAATTTTTAAAAAAAATAGAAAAAGAAAAGATGTATTGTTTATTGAAGCTAGTAGAGAATATGAAAAAGGAAAAAATCAAAATACATTAACAAATGAAAACATTCAAAAAATATATAACACATATATAAAACATATTGAAATAGATAAATATTCTCATATAGCAACAATGGACGAAATTAAAGAGAATGAGTATAACTTAAACATTAAGAGATATGTTGATACTTTTGAGGAAGAAGAAGAAATTGATATAGAAGAGACGAAGAAAAATATTGCAAAAGTAAATGAAGAATTACAAGTTTTAGAAAAAGAATTGGAAAAAACATTGGAAGAGTTAGGATTTTAATTAAGTCATTTTAAATTATATTTTATAGATTAATTATAGTAAATAAATTCGACTAGAAATAGTACTAGATACATTAAAAGAGGAAATTAATATATGAGTGAATGGAAAAAAGTTAAATTAAAACAATTATTAGAAGAATATTGTGAAAGAAATATTGAACAAAAATACAAAGCTGTTGCTGTTGGAAAATATGGAATAAGAAAGAGAGAAGATATATATTCTAAAGAATTAAGCAAAGATATTTCAAAAAATAAAGTAATAATAAAAGATACACTAACAATTGGTATGGGAAGTAATCAAATTGATATAGGGATATTAACTAGAGATGAAAAGTTTTGTGTTTCACCAGCATATACAACATACAAAATTAAAAATTGTAATTCTAAATTTTTAGAATATTATTTAGAATATATTAATCCTAAAATAAGTGATTTATTTATGATTATAAGTGCAAGACAAGGAAAAAATGTAGATAAAGATGGGTTAATGAATTATAAAATTGATATTCCAAAATTAAAAGAACAAGAGAAAATTGTTGATATATTAATAAAAAATGATAATATTATTCATAAATATGAGAAATTAATAGAAGAAAAAAATAAATTTATAAAGTCCATATTTGCTAATATGTATTATAATAAAAATTATAGTATAAGTAAGATAAATGATATAGCAGAAAAAATTTTTGCAGGTGGAGATAAACCAAAAGATGTTTCGAAAGAAAAGAATGGAGAATATAAATATCCTGTTTTTGCTAATGGATATGAAAATCAAGGATTACAATGCTATAGCAAAGAATTTAAAGTGGATCAAGATGCTGTTACAGTTTCTGCAAGAGGAACAATTGGAAATGCAACAGTTAGAAAGAAAAAGTTCACTCCAATTGTAAGATTAATAACTATTATTCCAAATGAAAAAATAAATATTATATATTTAAAGTATGCTATAGAACAAATAAATTTAGCTAGTTCTGGAACAAGTCAATCACAATTAACAGTACCATCACTAAAAAGTGAAAATATAGTTGTACCACCTATAAGAATACAAAAACAATTTGCAGAAATAGTAGAAAAAGTAGATAAACAGAAGTTTTTATTAGAGACACAGAAAGAAAATTATATAAATCTAAAAAAAGCATTAATGCAACAACTATTAACAGGAAAAGTAAAAGTAAAAATATAAGTTTAATTTATGGAGGAAACTAAATGGAAAAAATTCCAATAGCTAATGAAATCAACACTAGTCAAAGACCAGCAATAGAAGTATTACAAAAGTTAGGATATATATACATATCAGAAGAAGAAAACAAAAAATTAAGAAACAACAATCTAAGTGAAGTAATACTCAAAGAAACATTAGCAAAGAAACTAGATGAAATAAATAGTTATGAATATAAAGGAAAAAAGTATAAGTTTTCGCAAAGTACAATAAGGCAAGCAATAGAAGACTTAGATGAAGACTTACTAACAGGATTAATAAGTACTAATGAAAAAATATATGACATATTAACTTTAGGGAGATCATATCAAGAAAATATGGTAGATGGAACTAAAAGATCTTTTGATATAAAATACATAGACTTTGAAGACGCTAAAAACAATGATTTTTATGTTACAGAAGAATTTTCTGTAATAAGAATGAATGGTAAGGATTATGTACGACTAGATATAGTATTATTTGTAAATGGTATTCCACTAGCAGTAATAGAATGCAAAGATTGTTCAGTACCTATTATACAAGCTATTTCGCAAAATATCAGAAATCAAAAGCCTGATTACATACCAAGTTTATTCAAATATATTCAAATAGTAATGGCAGCAAATAAAAATGAAACTAAATATGCCACATGTGGTACACCTGACAAGTTTTGGTCAACATGGGATGAACAATATGTGGAAAAACAAAATGAAATATTAAAAGAAGCAGTAATAGGAAGGCAAATAACAAAACAAGATAAAGATATTGTGTCATTGTTTGAAAAAGAAAGATTTTTAGAAATAATAAAAGATTTTATAATATTTGAAGCTGGAAAAAAGAAAGTATGCAGATATCAGCAATACTTTGCTGTGAAAGAGTGTCTAAAAAAAATAAAAGATAATAAACAAGGTGGGGTAGTATGGCATACTCAGGGATCTGGTAAATCTATTACAATGGTATATATAACAAAAAAATTAATGGAAGATAAAAAAATTACAGACCCACAAATAGTTGTAGTAACAGATAGAGTTGACCTTGACAAACAGATACATAAAACATTTAATAGAATAGGTATACAAGCTACAAGAGCAACCACAGGAAATAATCTAGTAGAATTAATAAATGACGAGGAAATTAGAGTAATAACAACTGTGGTCAACAAATTTGAAACTGTTGTAAAATCAGGAGTTTCAGTATATAGCCCTAATACTTTTATTTTAGTTGATGAAGGTCACAGAACACAATATGGTGAGATAAATAGAAGAATGCAGGAAGTGTTTAAAGGAGCAATTTATATATCATTTACAGGAACACCAATAATGAAAAAAGATAAAAATACTTTTAATAAATTTGGTGGATTAATACATAAATATTCTTTAGATGATGCACTAAAAGATAAAGCAATAGTTCCATTAATTTATGAAGGAAAAATGGTAGACCAAGAAGTTTCAAAAGAAGCAATAGATATGAGACTTGATATGCTAACAAGAAATTTAACTAAAGAGCAAAAAGTGGAAGTAATGAAGAGATGGAGTAGATTTGAAAAAGTAGCATCTTCAGAACAGAGACTAGAATTAATAGCATGGGATGTTGCAAACAATTATAAACAGACATTAAAAGGTACAGGATATAACAGCATGCTAGCATGTAATAAAAAAGTTGAAGCGGTTAAATTCTATAATATATTTAAAGAAGAATTTCCTGAATTAGAAGTTGCAGTAGTAATATCTGCACCTGATATGAGAGAAGGAGAAGGAAGTATTAATGAAGATACAAATGATATTGTAAAAAAATTTTATATAAATGCTATTGCAAATTATAAAAATCAAGAAGAATATGAAGAGATAATAAAATCAAGGTTTCTCAATGGAGATATAGATATTTTAATTGTAGTAGATAAATTACTTACAGGTTTTGATGCACCAAGAGCTTCTACATTATATCTAGATAAAAAAATTAAAGAGCATAATTTATTACAAGCAATTGCTAGAGTAAATAGACTTTGTGATGGTAAAGATTATGGTTACATAATAGATTATAGAGGGCTTTTAGGAGAACTAGACAAAGCATTAACAATTTATAGAGAAGCGGGATTAGAAGATTTTGAAGAAGACGATATAAAATGTTCTGTATATTATATTGATACAGAAATTGATAATATGTTTAAATCTTATGAAGAATTAAAAAATGTTTTCAAAAATATAAAAAATAAAAATGATATGGAAGAATATGAAATTTTGCTAGAAAATGAAGAAATAAGAAAAGATTTTTATGAAAAGCTTTGCAAATTTGGAAGTATGTTAAGTATAATATTACCTAGTGATAAAGCCTACTATAAAATAGGAAAAGAAAAAATTACAGACCTAAAAAAAGCATTAGCATTTTATCAGAAATTAAGAGCAACAGTAAAAATAAGATATTCAGAACCAATAGATCATAAAGAATATGAAGCAAAAATGCAAAAACTATTAGACAACTATGTTGTTGCAAAAGAAATGATGAGAATAACAGAACCAGTTGATATTACAGATTCTGAAAACTTTGATAAAGAACTAGAAAAAATTTTAACAGATAGAGGAAAAGCTGATAGCATTAGAACAAGAATAACAAAATCAATAAACGAAAAAATAAAAGAAGATCCAGCATATTATAAGAAATTTTCATTAAGAATAGAAGAAACTATAGAAGAATATAGAGATAGAAGAATTTCAGATGCTCAATATTTAGAAAAGATGCAAGAAATAAAAAATGATTTTATAATAGGAAATTCAGGAATAAATTATCCTTCAAATATAATAACAGAAAATTCAAGAGCTTTTTATGGTGTAATTTATGACAAGCTAATTTCAAAAATGAAGGAAAATGATAATATAGAAGAAATTGGAGAAATAGCATTAAATATACAAAAAGAAATAGAAAGTAAAATAAAAAGAGATTGGCATTATAATATAGATATTCACAATGAAATAGCCCAAGCAATTGATAATAATATATTTATGTATGCAATAGAGAAAGGAATTATATTAAATGTAGAAGAATTAGATATACTAATAGAAGAAATAATAAATATAGCATTAATGAAATACTAAAGATTACGAAAGGATGGTAACATGGAAAAAGAATTTGTTGAATCTAATGGAGAAAAAATATATTTTTATATTCAAAGAAAAAATATAAAAAATTTAAATTTAAAAGTGAATGTTAATAAAACAGTTACATTATCAATTCCAATGAAACTGTCATTAGATAAAGCAAAAGACTTTATTAAGAAAAAATCAAAATGGATTAAGAAGCAACAAGATTTTTTTGATACATTTGCTGAGCAAAAAGAAAATTTGACTTTTGAAAATGGAGAAACTGTCTATTTACTAGGTAAACAATATAAAATGAAAATAAATAAAGATAAAACAAATCATGTTAATATAGAAGGGAAATATATAGAAATCAATATTAGGGAAAAATATATTGATAATAAAAAATACATCAAAAAATTTTATGAAAAATGGTTAAGAGAATATGCGTTAAATATATTAAAAGAAATAGTATTAAAATATCAAAAAACTTTACAAAAATATGATGTAAATATGCCAAAAATAGAAATAAGACAAATGAAGTCAAGATGGGGAAGTTGTATACCTAAATGTAATAAAGTAATATTTAATTTAAGTTTAATTAAAACGCCATTATGTTGTATTGAATATGTGGTGTTACATGAATTATCACATTTTAAACATCAAAATCATAGTAAAAACTTTTATAAATTTATTACAATATTTATGCCTGATTGGAAAGAAAGAAAGAAAATATTAGATGGAGAATTTATGGGAGTGGTTTAATATCCATTTGGGGATTATCCCTAAATGGATATTTTCACCAAAAAAACAAAAAAACATATAATAAACCATAGGAGGCAAAAGAATGATTGAATTTATATTAAATACAATATTCTGGACATTAGCCATTTATGGTTTATTTGAGATCATAAAAAATATTATATATATAGGTACATATACAAAATTCAAAACAAATGGAATATATATAATAGTTGCAGTAAAAAATCAAGAAGAAAAGATAGAAGGATTTTTAAGATCAATATTATTTAAAATACTATATGGAAGAGAGGAATATCTAAAAAACATAATAGTAGCAGACTTACAATCTACAGACAATACAAAAGATATTGCAAAACGATTAGCAAAAGAGTATGATGTGTTGAAAGTTACAAATTGGAAAGATTGTAAGGATGTAATAGACAATGTTAATGAGAATTAAAAATATTTTTAATTTTGTTTTTTTAAATATATATTTTTTCTATAATCAATTTAATACAATAAAATTAATATTTTAAGTTTCGTCATTTTGCAAAAAATATATTATATAGAAAAAAGATATATATTATTCAGCTCTGTT
>CANSII010000061.1 GCA_947646915.1 uncultured Clostridium sp.
AAATTACAATTCATAGGGCAGGTAATTAAGTTGAAAATTATCTGTCTTTTATGATATAATCAAAACATCAATTAGGGAGTTATCACTATAAAGGAAAGATAAAAAACACATTCTGGTTGGTAGTCCAGAAGCAATATAAAATATTACCTATTTATTAGTAATAAAGATAATAGATATATTTTAGATATATTTCAATGCTAGAATAAATTTAGCATTGAAATTTTTTTATGCAAATTTATAAATTTTAGGAGGAAAAAATATGTCAAAAAAGGTGATTTTAGTAATTATTGTAATCATTCTATTAGGAGGAATAGGCTTTCTTTTGATTCCTAAAGAAGAGAAAACAAAAATAGGTAACCAAATTATGGGAGAATTAAAGGATAACAAAATAATATCTTCTAGCCCATCCAATACAAATGCAAAAATTGTATATATTGAACCAGGAAAAATAAGCAATTTTGACAAAGGCTATTATTATATTAAAGATGAAGAAAATAGAAGAAACATAAAATATTTTGATTATTCTGCAAAAAAAGAAATTTACTTGTGTAACAAGCCAAATTGTAAACACGATACAGAAGATTGTAGCTCATATTTAGATATGTCAGAATCAAATGATTTATTTGTATATAATAACTATTTATATTTAATATCAGGTACTGGAAGTGTAGTAACAATGAGTGCCAATATTGGAGAAGATGGCACATCTTTGGCTCAAACAGGAGGGCAGGCACCTATCATATATAGAATGAATTTAGATGGCACAAATAAAACAAAACTGTTTGAATGTCCATCTGGAGTAGGACTTACTTCAAGTTTCATATTTGAAGGAAATAATTTATATACATTCTTTTTGAAAAGCAAATTAATAGAAACTGGAAAATCTTCTCATACATCAATGGAAACAAACCGAGATTTAGTAAAGATAAACTTAGAAACAAAAAAATACGAAGAAATATTTAATAGCAAAAACAGAAGTATTATTCGGAATATATAATGGAAAGATAGTCTGGGAAGAAATTGTATATAAAGAAGATCCAGAAAAATTTTTAAACAATGCTAATAAAGACTTAGAAAATTTAAGAAATTCTACTAAAAAAATAAAACTTTTTGATTTATCTAACAAGACAGAAACAGAAATTTATCAAGATGTTAATAAAAATATAAATGGCATACAATATGCAAATGGTAAAGTTTATTTTGTAGCAGATAAAGGACAAAAAATAGAGTATATCGATTTAGAAACAAAACAAAAACAAACATTATGCGATTTACCAAAAGGAGGAGTAAGTCTAAATGGAATATATGATAACAAATTACAATATTGCTATTACACAGGAAGTGAAGCAAAAATAGATAAAGCGTATTATATAGACTTAGAAACAAAAGAAAGCAAAGAATTTAAACTATTTGATAAAAATAGATATTTGGTAGAAATATTAGCTGAAAATAAAGATTTCTACTTCGTAAGAACAGGATATGAACTAGGTGCAGAATATTCAACTTGGGCAGGTACAAAGCAACAAGACATAGAAAAAGAAAACTATGGATTAATAAAGAAAGAAGATTATTGGAACTCAAAACCAGAATATATAAGTATGAAAAATACTTAAAAATATAAGGAGAGAAGTATGTTAGAAGTGATTAATTTAAGCAAAAGCTATAATGAAAAAAAGGCACTTGATAATATAAATTTTAAACTAGAAAATGGATTAGTAGGATTACTTCGGACCAAATGGAGCAGGAAAAAGTACATTAATGAATATTATAACAGATAACTTAAATGCAGATATAGGAAAAATACTCTGGAACGGACAAGAAAGTAATGTATTAGGTGCAAAATATAGAGAAATATTAGGATATATGCCACAACAACAAGGTTTATACAATGGATTTACAGCAAAGAGATTTTTAAATTACATTGCAGTATTAAAGGATATTCCAAAAGAAGATATAGAAAATCAAATTGAAAAAGTAAGTAAAAGTGTCAATTTACAAGATGAACTGAGTAAAAAAATTGAAATGTATTCTGGAGGAATGAAACAAAGATTATTAATCGCAGCAGCCATTATAGGAAATCCAAAACTACTAATCTTTGATGAACCAACAGCAGGACTAGATCCGAAAGAAAGAATTAGAGTGAAAAAATTAATGAGTGAACTTGCAAAGGATAAAATAGTTATAATTGCAACACATATAGTTCCAGATATAGAAAACATTGCAAACGAAATTATTATTCTAAAAAATGGAGTATTAAAAGAAAAAGATACACCAGAGAAATTAATAAAGAAATATGCGAAAAATGGAAATTTAGAAGATGTATATATGAATATCTTTGGAGAATAAGGAGGAAAATAGAATTTGAATAGAACTATTAAATATGAATTCTTAAAAATATTTACAAGCAAACTATTTTTATATACATTAATAGCATTTATATTAGCAGATATTGTAATACTAATTTATACTGGAAATATTGTAAAAAAAGATGAAATTCCATATTCAGCATATAAAATCTTAAATGAAGAACTAAAGGACTTGCCAGAATCAGAAAAAGAAGAACTAATAGGTAGAGAATATGAAAGAAACAATGCTTTTGGCATCATAACGAATATAATAAATAATAAAAATAGTGAGAGTGAATATATAAGAGAATTTGCAGAAAATTTAAAAAGTGAGAATAAAGAACTTTATGATAAATACATAAATGAATACGAGAACAGAACTTATAAATATACTGGAGATGAAACAAAAGAATCCCAATTTTTTGAAGAAATCAAAAAAGAATATGATGAATGTAAAAACTATAAAAATACTATTACTGGAATTTTAGAAAAAGCAGATAACCTAGAAACAATTTGGGTTTTTCAAGAATTAGAAGATGACTTTTCAAATAAAAACATAAAAGATACAGCAAAAAACTATGAAAAGATGCTTAATGTAGAAGTACATTATATTCCGTCAAAAGGAATTGATAGTTTTACTGATATGGGAATAACAGATATTTTCATAGTTCTTATGATATTTGTAATAGCAACTATCATTATATATGAAGAAAGAGAAAAAAATTTATTTCCACTTATTAAAAGTACAAAGAATGGAAGATGCAAAACAATCCTGTCAAAAATATTTGTGATGTTTATGGTGATTTTAGCTATTTCGCTAATTTTATATGCTATAAATTTTATTTATTACGGAATGACAATAGGATATGGGGATTTAAGTGCAAATTTGCAATCCATAAATACATTTATTTATTCTACATTGCAAATAAGTGTTATTGGATATATAGCTTTATTCTTAATTACAAAAATAGCTGTATTTTTTATAATATCACTTATGATATTACTTGTTTCTAATCTAGCAAAGAATAATGCTTCAAATTATATAGCTTTAATTTTAATATTTGGTATTAGCTTTTTGTTATATAAAACAATAGATCCTATTTCAAAATATAATGTATTTAGAGTAATTAATATTATAAATTTAATAGAAGTAAATAGTATCTATAAAACATATATGAATTTAAATATTATGGGAAATATGCAAAATGTATTACATTTAAGTCTATTTTTTGCTATAATATTATTGTTCATATTTGGATTTGCGAATGTTTGGATCTTTACTAAAAGAAAAGATTTAGGACTTACAGAGAATCGTTTATTAAAAAAACTAAAAAGCATTATAATAGTTAAGCCAAGAATATTTACAAAAATTTTTTGGTGTGAGCTTTATAAAATGATGATAATAAATAAGGTGCTTATTATTCTTCTACTTTTTACAGCATTTCAAATATATAGTTTGAATAATGCAAACAAAAATATTTCTTTTAGTGAGAATATATACAAAAATTATATGAAAACATTTAGTGGAAAACTAACAGAAGAAAAAGAAAGCATCATACTCAAAGAACAAGAGAAATTTGAAAAAGCAAAACTTGCAATAGAAAATATAGAAGAAAAAGTACGAAATGGAGAAATAAGCAAAGAAGAAGCTATAAGATACGAAGAACCATATAATGAGATTTTAAGTAGCGAAGAAATATTTTTGAGGATAGTAGAACAATATGAACATATTAAAGAAAATCCAAATACAGAATTTGTTTATGATACAGGATATAAGGAATTATTAAGAGTAAATAAAAATGCTTTTATAGAAAGTGATGTTTATTTAATTGTTATGGCAGAAATAGCTTTTTCAGTCATTTTTGTAATGGAATATAAAACTGGAATGAATAAGATATTAAATACAACACCTAAAGGAAAAGCAGAAACTACAAAAGCAAAAATAATAGTTTGTTTGATTACAGGCTTAATTATTTTTATAATTAGCATAATACCAGAAATAATTAAAGTAGGTCAAATATATGGATTTGACAATATTACAGCAAGTATAACAAGTTTAAGATACTTTGGTAATTTACCTTCTGGAATTAGTATATTAGGTTTTACAGTAATAAATTATTTGGTAAGATTTATAATGTTTATTAGTATAATATTATTTATATTATGGATCTCATTAAAATTAAAAAATACAACTTATACTATATTAGTCGCAAGTACAATAATGCTAATTCCTATAATAGTAGCAAAGTTAGGTATTGAATTTTTAAATATAATAAGTGTAGATAAAATGCTAAATTTAAGTAAAATAATACTTATGGATGGAAACTTAAAATGGTTATATATAGCCATTTTAAGTGCCATTGGAATATATAGTTGTAAAAATTTATTAAGGAAGGAGTAAGTTATAATTATGAATAGAATTTTGGTAGTAGAAGATGAGTTCCCAATAGTAGACTTAATAAGTATTGCACTAAAAAATGTAGGCTATGAAGTAGACTATGCTTTAGATGGAGAAAAAGGAGCAAATTTGATAGAAACAGGCAAGTATGATTTAGCTTTGCTTGACATTATGCTACCAAAATTTAATGGATATGAGTTACTAGATTATGCAAAAACTATGGAACTTCCTGTTATTTTTATAACAGCTAAAGGTAGGCTTAAAGATAGAACAAAAGGATTAGATATGGGAGCAGATGACTATATTGTTAAGCCATTTGAAGTAGAAGAACTAATTTCAAGAGTAAATGCAGTTATTAGAAGATGCCATAAAAAAATAGAATTAGGAGATATACAAATTAATTTAGAAAGTAGAATCATAAAAAAACAAGGAAATGAAATAAAACTAACACCAAAGGAATTTGATTTGTTTATATATTTATATGAAAATCAAGATAAAGCACTAAAAAGAGAAGATATACTAGAGAAAGTATGGAGTGATGAAGAGTTGGATTCTCAAACATTAACACTTCATATACAAAGAATAAGAAAAAAGCTAGACTTAAATGATAGACTTAAAACAATTCATGGAGTAGGCTATATTTTTAGGAGGGAATAAATGAAATTTGGTGTAAAAATAGTTATATCTGTTATAGCAATTATTTCAATTATTTTCTCTATTGCAGGTATAGTAATCATAAAAAGTAATTTTAAATATTCATTTGAAAAAGCAATTAATCAAAGTATAGATTCTCATACCCTAGAAAGATATGGGATAGAAAACAATATATCCACTAATATTGAGAAAAATGGAAACATATCAAGAGAAAAATTAAGTAGCTATGCAATCAGCCTTGTTTCATATTTAGGAAATGATAAAAAAATATCAATTTATATAGAAAATGAAAAGATATATTCTAACATTGACATAGATGAAGAAAGTTTAGCTTTTTTAAGTAAAGCAGATGATGTAAAATATATGATAAAAGATATAGAAAAGCAAAAATATATATTAGTATCTTCAAGTGTAGAGATAAATAGCCAAAGGATAATGCTTATTAGTAGATATGATATAACAGATGTTTTTACAGAAAGAGACAGGCAGGTTCAGTTTTTTTATAAAGTAGATACTGTAGTTATTGTAATTTCATCTATTGTTATATGTATGTTAGCAATATTTTTAACTAGACCAATTAGAAAATTAAATGAAATGAGTAAAAAAATAACAAAAGGATCGTATAACGAGAGGGTAAATATAAAATCAAATGATGAAATTGGAGAGCTTGCCAAAAGTTTTAATAAAATGATAGAAACAATAGAAAATAAAATAAATGAATTAGAACTTTCAGTAGAACAAAAAGAAGATTTTATTACAAACTTTACACATGAACTAAAGAATCCAATGACATCTATTATAGGTTATGCAGATATTTTAAAAAGTGGAAAATACGATAAAGAAACAAATATAAAATCTGCAAATTATATATTTAATGAGGCAAAAAGATTAGAAACTCTAGCACATAAATTAATGGACTTAATGGAACTTTCAAATGAAACTGTTAAATTAGAAAGCATAAATGTAGTATGGTTTATGAATAATCTATATAAAGACATACATGAAAGTTTAGGAGAGATAGAGCTAAAATTAGATATAGAAGATGGATATATAATGGCAGATACAATATTATTAGAAGATTGTTTAAGAAATCTAATAGATAACAGTAAAAAAGCAAACCCAAAGGATAAAATTATAAAAGTAATAGGAAAAAATGAGCAAGATAAATATAAAATTTCAGTAGAAGATAAAGGATGTGGAATACCAAAAGAAGAGATACCTAGAATAGTAGAAAGTTTTTATATGGTAGATAAAGCAAGAGCAAGAGAAAATGGAAGAAATGGTATTGGGCTTTCAATATGTGAAAAAATCGCAAAAATTCATAATACGAAACTTATTATTGAAAGCGAATTAAATAAAGGAACTTGTGTATCATTATACCTGGAGGTGGCAGATATTGAAAAATAAAACAATTTTGATATATATATCACTTATATTAATTACTATACTTTCATTTGCCATCCCTAAAATAATAACAAATATACAAGATAAAAAAATATTGTCAGATAAATACACTATGGGTAAAAGAATACACACTTTAAATGAAAATGCAAAAAGTATAAAGTTAATAGAAAAAATGTATAGCAAGTATAATATGGATAAATATAATGTTCAAGTTTCAGATATTGTAAATGCAGCAGAAACAACAATAGTAAAAGAAACAGAAGGAGACGTGAATATTCAAATTAATGATGAGAATATAGATTACACATTAAATAAATTTGGGGAACTAATAAGACAAAACATTATAGAGAAAGATTTTTTTAATCAGTTTTCATCAAAATTTATTACATATAGAATTTGGGATTATGATAATGGCAAGATACAGTATAAGCAGGTAAAAATATTCACACAAGATTCTTTAGATGAAGCTATTGCAAGTATGGAAATAGAAAATGAAACAAATAAAATTATAGCATATACAGTAAAAACAGAGTATTCTGAAATAACACAAAAAGTATTATTGGAATATGCTCAGTATTTAGAATTATATAGTATATCTGATGATTGGGAATATAGAGATAATGAATTAAAGTCTAAAACAGTAGGAATAAAAATAATAGGAGATACTGATGATAGATATAATTATGTAAAAATAGTTCCTTTGGAAGAATAAAAATGATATAAAGAAAAAATGCAACTGGAAGCCGATAGCATTTTAAGAAGAACTACACTACAATTAAAGATGAAGAAAGATAAAATAATTCAAGACTTGCAAAGAAAGCTAATTTGAGAGAAGATGACGCAGAAAATGTATATGATATTGGGGTGAAAATAATTACTGGAGAAATAAAAAACAAATTAAAGCATCCATTTAGAGGTCAAAATTAGTGATAGAGTAGGAATTTGAAATATAATTCCTATTTTCTATTAAAAATTGATTATAAGTAATTTGAAAAGTATATGATTTTAATGTTATAATCATCTCGAGAAATTACAATTTGAAGGGGAATAAAGTTATGGCAAGAATATTAAAAAATAAAGAATTAGTAAATACAAGACTAGC
>CANSII010000062.1 GCA_947646915.1 uncultured Clostridium sp.
TAGAAACACACTATAACAGGTTAAAGTGAATAACAACTCAGGTCAAACTTACTTTATAATATATATCTTTTTTCTATAATAAAGTTTGAAAAATAAAAAACCAAAACTTAAAACTTTTTATTATTGCTTTTTTTTAATGAGTATAGTAGAATATATTTTGTCCTAAATTCATAAAATATATGTAGGAGGGTCAAAATATATGAATAAAAAAATGAAAACAAGAATGGGAAAAGTTAATATATCATGATAATTAAACATAAAAAAAGATACAAATTTTTTTTATTTTATAGATATGTGTAAGTCAAATTAATAATGGAAAGGTTTGAAAATAAAAGTGAAAAAAGAAGAAAATATAGCAAGCAAGTTAAAGAAAAAATATCATAAATGTGAAGAAGTTACAAACTTAAAACAAATGATAGATAGATCAGTGGCAATATATAAAGATAGAACAGCATTTAAATTAAAAGATGAAAAAGGAAATATATATAGTAAAACATATGAAGATGTAAAAAAAGATATTCAGGCATTAGGTACAGCTCTAATAGAAAAAGGATTATTAAATAAAAGAATAGCAGTAATAGGAAAGAACTCATATAAATGGGCAATATCTTATTTAGCATCAACAATAGTTGGAATAGTTGTGCCAATTGATAAAGAATTACATGAAAATGATATTATAAATTTTATGAATGTTTCTGAATGTGAATGTATTTTAGGTGATAATAAAAATTTAGAAAGTATTATTAACAATAAAGAAAAATTAAAGAAACAAAACACAATATTTATAAATTTTGAAAATCAAACAAATTCTTTAAATTATGAGAATGAACTTAAAGAAGGGAAAAATCAAATTGAAAATGGTAATACAAAATTTGAAGAAATTAAAATTAACCCTGATGAATTAAGAATTTTATTATTTACATCTGGTACAACAGGGAATGCAAAAGGAGTATGTTTATCACAAAGAAATATATGTTCAAATATATTATCGACATATGGAATAGTAAAAGTAAAAAGAAGTGACTTATTTTTTTCAGTATTACCATTACATCACACATATGAATGTACATTAGGATTTTTACTACCATTATATAGTGGTGCTAGTATATGTTATTGTGAAGGATTAAGATATATAACAACAAATATGCAAGAATATCATCCATCAGTAATATTGTGTGTACCTTTACTATTAGAAAAGATGTATCAAAAAATAATGAAAAGTATGCAAAAATCTTTACCTAAAAAATATACAAAAAATACAGACAATCCTATTGAAAAGTTACCTTTTTATCTAAAATCTATAGTAAAAAGGAAAGTAAAAAATTCATTAGGGGGAAGATTAAGAGTATTTATAGTTGGAGCAGCATCTGTAAATCCTGAAATTGCAGATACATTTGACAAATTAGGATTAAACTCATTACAAGGTTATGGATTAACTGAATGTGCACCACTTGTTGCAGGTAATACAGATTTTTATAAAAGAAATGATAGTGCAGGTTTGCCAATTCCAAATGTTGAATATAAAATAGATAATGCAAATGAAGAGGGAATAGGGGAAATAATTGTTAAAGGTCCAAATGTAATGATAGGATATTATAATAATCCAGAAGAAACAGAAAAAGTTATAAAAGATGGATGGTTTCATACAGGAGATTTAGGAAAAATAGACGAAAATGGCTTTTTATATATTACAGGTAGATGTAAAAGTGTAATAGTTACAAAAAATGGGAAAAATATTTATCCAGAAGAAATCGAATATTATTTAAATGATAATCCTCTAATTTCAGAAGCACTTGTATTAGGAGTTCAAAAAGAAAATGATGATGAAACATATGTAAATGCCCAAATATTTCCAAATATAGAAGCAATAACAGAATATTTAAAAGGTTCTGTTCCAACAAAAGAAGAAATAAAGAAAATAATTTCAGATGTTATTGTAAGTGTTAATAAAAAAATTCCTAATTATAAACATATTAAAAATTTTGCTATTAGAGATAATGAATTTGAAAAAACTACAACTCAAAAAATAAAAAGATATGGGGATAATATAAAAAGAAACTAAGATTTAACTTAGTTTCTTTTTACATATGTCTTGAGATGGGATTAGCAACATCCACCTCTACCACCACCGCAACAGCAGCATATTAAAAGTATAAGGATTATTATCCAGCAGCAATCATCACCAAATCCGAAACCACCACAACCTCTATTTTCTGGCATAGTCTAGACCCCCTTTCAAAAAAGATATTTTCGTTCTTGAGTTTTTCTCTTTGTTTCGTTTGTATAATACATAATATGAAAAAGAGATTTTTTGGTTACAGTTTTTAAAAAAAATTTTTTTGTCTATTGGGGACGTTTCTTTTTGGACATTATTTTGTGCAATGTCCATGAGTGACGTTTCCTTTTGGACATTTTGAAATATATATGTTAAAAGAAAAAAATACTTGAAATAAAAAAATAAGTCATATATAATTAACAAAAAAAGGAAAGAGGGTATTGTATATGTCAGGAATTAAAGTAGAATTAAAAAATAGTGGAATAGCTGAAAAGTCCATATTAGAATATAAGCAACAAGTTGAAAACATTCACAAAGACTTACACAATAGAGCAAATGATGAAAAAGATTTTGTTGGATGGATAGAATTACCAACAAACTATGATAAAGATGAATTTTTAAGAATAAAAAAAGTTGCAAAAAAGATAAAAAAAGAATCAGATATATTAGTTGTAATAGGAATAGGAGGCTCATATTTAGGAGCAAGAGCAGTAATAGAAGCATTAACAAGTTCTTTTAATAATATGAATACTGAAAAAATAAGAAAATTTCCACAAATATTATATGTAGGAAATAATTTAAGTTCAAATTATATTAATGAAATGATTGAATATATAGGGGACAAAGATTTTTCAATAAATGTAATATCAAAATCAGGTACAACTACTGAGCCAGCAATAGCTTTTAGAATATTTAGAGAGATTTTAGAAAATAAATATGGAATTGATGAGGCAAGAAGTAGAATATATGTAACTACAGATAAAGAAAAGGGAGCATTAAAAACTTTAGCTGATAATGAAGGATATGAAAAATTTGTTATACCAAATAATGTTGGAGGAAGATATTCTGTATTAACAGCTGTTGGATTATTGCCAATTGCAACAGCAGGTATAGATATAGATAAATTAATGGAAGGTGCAAGAGTTGCACAAGAAAGATACAATGATCCAAATATAAAATATAATGAATGCTATAAATATGCAGTAGTAAGAAATATATTATATAAAGTAAATAAAGATATAGAAATATTAGTAAATTATGAACCTAAAATGCATTATTTTATAGAATGGTGGAAGCAATTGTATGGAGAGAGTGAAGGAAAAAAACAAATGGGTATTTTCCCAGCAGGAGTGGATTTTACAACAGATTTACATTCAATGGGTCAGTATATACAAGAGGGTAGAAGAAATTTGTTTGAAACAGTAATTTCAATAGAAAATGTGCAATCAGATATAACAATAAAAAAGGATGAAGATAATTTAGATGGTCTAAATTATTTAGCAGGTAAGAGCTTGGATTTTGTAAATAAAAAAGCAATGGAAGGCACAATAGAGGCTCATGTTGCAGGAGATGTTCCAAATATACTATTAAAGATTGATAAATTGAATGAAGAAAATATAGGTGAATTAATTTATTTTTTTGAAAAAGCTTGTAGTATGTCAGGTATGATTTTAGGAGTTAATCCATTTAATCAGCCAGGTGTAGAAGAATACAAAAAAAATATGTTTAAATTATTGAAAAAGCCAGGATATGAGAATTTGTAAGTCAAAGGCTGAGTGTTAGAGTTAGATGTTATGTTAAATTTTAACTTCTTTAGGAGGTAAGCGATGATATTTAAAGATACTTTTAAAACACAATTAAAGGATATTGGAAAAAATAATTATATAAAAAATAAATCAATTTTAGAAATTTTTGAAAATATTGGTACCTATCATTCAGATCTTGCGGGTTATGGTCCAAATGATATTGAAAATGTAAGAGTTTCTTGGGTATTACTAGATTGGAAGTTGCAAGTTATAAAAAGACCTAAATATGGACAAACTTTAAATGTCAATACTTGGGGAAGAACAATGAAAAAATTTTATACTTATAGAGACTTTGAAATGTTTGATGAACAAAATAATATATGTGCAATAGGTACTTCTAAATGGACTTTAGTAAATATAGATACAGGAAAACTTGAAAAATTAGGAGATGAAGTTTTTGAAAAATATCAAATTGAAACTAAATGTGTATTTGGTGATGATGAACTGGATAAGCTAAAAGAACTAGATGATTTTTCTTCAGAAATAGAGTATAAAGTTAGTAGAAGAGATATAGATATAAATGAACATATGCACAATTTATATTATTTGGATTTAGCTTATGAGGCTTTACCTCAGGATGTTTTTGAACAGAGACCTTTTAATAATGTTAGAATTCAATATAAAAAAGAAGTTAAATTAGGTAATATATTGAAGTGTAAATATTCATATGTTGATGGGCAGCATGTTGTATCTATTTATAATGAAGATAATGGAAAGTTAAGTGCAATTATTATTTTAAATTGAAAAAAATTTAAGTTTCGGTATTTTGAAATATATATCTTTTTTTTATAATCAAATTTATAAAATAAAAAATGAAACTTAAATGAAAAAAATGTTGAAATTTATAAATTAAATGTGATATAATAAAAAATATTTTTAGAAGAGAAAAGATTATAGTTTCTCAAAGAAAGGAATGATATTAAAAATGAAAACATTAAGAAAAACAAAAATAGTTGGAACAATAGGACCAGCAAGTGAAAAGAGATTAGAAGAATTATTTGATGCTGGATTAAATGTAGCAAGAATTAATTATTCACATGGAAGTTGGGATGAACAAAAAGAAAAAACAGAAGATATAATTAGACTAAGAAAAGAATTAGACATACCAATACCAATGATTCTTGATATGCAAGGACCTGAAATAAGAACAGGAATGTTAGTAACAGGAAAAAATGAAAAAATACAATTAGAAGATGGACAAAAATTTACATTAGTAAATGAAGATATAATAGGAGATAAAGACAAAGTATCTGTATCATATAAAGAATTATATAAAGATTTAAAACCAGGAGCGAGAGTATTAATTGATGATGGTGCAATCGAATTAGTAGTTGATGAAATAGTAGGAAAAGATATAGTTTGCACTGTAGTTCATGGAAATGGATTAGGAAGTAGAAAAACTATGAACTTACCAGGAACACCAGTAAGATTACCAGCATTAAAAGAAAAAGATATAAACGATTTAAAAACAGCTTGCGAACATGATTATGATTATGTTGCTGTTTCATTTGCAAGAAATATAGATGATATAAATCAAGTTAGAAAAGTATTAGATGAAAATGGTGGAAAAGATATAAAAATAATAACAAAAGTTGAAAATGTTGAAGGTCTAGAAAATATGGAACAAATTGTAGAAAAAGCAGACGTTCAAATGATTGCTCGTGGAGATATGGCAACAGAAACAGATTTTACAGAACCACCAATAATGCAAAAGAAATTCATAAAATTAAGTAATAAGGCAAATAAACCAGCAATAACAGCTACACAAATGCTTGAAACAATGACACATCAACCATTACCAACAAGAGCAGAAGCAAGTGATGTCGCAAATGCAGTATATGATAGAACAAGTGCTGTTATGTTATCAGGCGAATGTGCAATGGGAGATTATCCAGTAGAATGTGTAAAAACAATGGATAAAATATCTAGAAGAGTTGAATCTGAAATAAATTATTGGAAAAAATTTGATGAAAATACAAATATTGAATTAAATAGTTTAGATGCAAATATTTCATATTCAGCTTGTGTTATAGCAAAAAATATTAAGGCAAATGCTATAGTATGTTATACAAATTCTGGAGATTCTGCTAGAAGATTAGCAGGTATGGGAGCAGGTTGTCCAATATTAGCTATTACAGATAATAGAAGAACATTTAATCAACTAGGAATTGCTTGGAATGTTGAACCAGTTTTTGTTGAAAAGCAAGATAATATTGATAGAACAATTGAAGCAGGACTAAAAAAATTACAAGATAAAAAGATATTAGAAAAAGACGATACAGTAGTATTAGCAAGTGGTACAAAGACTTTGGAAAATGGAAAAGAATATAAAATAGTTGGTGGAGTTATTAAAGTGTAGTTTTATTTTTACTTTGTATTATTTTAAAGCATTATTATTATGATATATATATATAATTATAAAGATTTGATAATTAGAATTTGTGGCAGTTTAAACTGTCACAAATTCTTTTTTTATATTATAGGAAAGTTCTCCAAATTTCCTATAATATAAAGATTTGTACACAATTTTACTTGCGTAAAGTTGCTACATGAACAAAGACGAGGCATGTAAAGTAATTTAAAAGGTCATAAAATTTTAATCATGCCTCTTTTGTAACAAATGTCGAAAAAACTCATATAATAGAAGTAAAGGAGGAATTAAAATGTTTGGAAGATATAAGAAATGTTATTGCATGAATAACAATTATCAAGAGAATTCTTGTGAATTAAATAATGATATAATTGAAGATAAATGCTCAAATTTAAATAATGGTTGTTCATGTTCAAGTTGTAATAATACTGACTATGTTGATTGTTGTGAATGTGGATTTGATGAAGAATATAATATTTTTCCTGAAAATCCAATGTTAGCTCAAAGTTATGTTCCAATTCAATATATGGATAAAACTTTTAAACCATGTGTTGGTCTTAAAATGGGAACTATTTTCCCTGAATTAGTAAGTCCATATATGCCATGTCAAAGTATGAGGGAAAATGAATTTATTGCTCAAACAAATTCTATAAAGGAGGGCTGTAACAAATGTCAATAGATGAAAATAGAAATTGTGGTTGTGATGATAATAATATGATAATGAATAACTATTCTAATAATGTATCAAGTATGTCATCTTGTGGATGCCAAAATAAAAATACTATTGATTGCTGTGCTAAAGAAGAAATGCTACAAAAAATTAGATGTTATGATTTTGCTATAACTGAACTTGCTTTGTATTTAGATACTCATCCAGAAGATGAAAAGGCTCTTTGTTTGCATAGAAAATATAGTAAAGAAGTTAAAGATTTGAAAGATAAATATCAAAAAGTATATGGTCCTTTAACTATTAATTTTCCATGTAATAAGTGGAGATGGCTTGAAGAACCATGGGTTTCGTTTGGTTTGGGAGAATTTTAAACTCTGATTGAATAAAATATAATTTAGAGTTTAATGTTAAGATTTTTAAATTAAAAAATTGTTACTTATAGGCTTGTCCTCTGTTGTCTGCTTTTGTTACTAATATAATAAGTTCATTTTGATTTAATTCATAAATAATTCGATAGTCACCGAACTCGAAGTCGATATTCATTTTTACAACCTACCATTTTCTTTACATCACCATTTGGCAGGTTGTAAATTGCTTTGTAAATTCGTAATTTTTGAATTTTGTCTTGTTTTTCAATAAATTTAAGGGCTTTTGGTCTAATTTTTATCTTGTAAATCATCATAGGTCAACCCCTCTCTTTGTAGTATTTCTTCAAAAGATATTGCATTTTCTAGTTCTTTTTCTTTGGTATCTTTGCTTTCTGTTAAATAGTCTAAATACATTACTTTTTCAGTAATATCCATGTTTTCTAAAATGACAGTAGGCTCTAGTCTTAATAGTTCAGAATCAATTGCTTTTTCCATTA
>CANSII010000063.1 GCA_947646915.1 uncultured Clostridium sp.
AACGGAACTGCGAAATATATATCTTTTTTCTATATGTTACAATATTTCAAAAAAAATTAAACCTATAAATATATCTATTGTTGGATATATTTACAGATTTATTTATTTTTTATTTTTTTAATTAATTTTAATATTACTAAAACAAAACATGCACCTATAAAAACACCTAAAGAATCAATAAACACATCAAATATTCTAGCAGTTCTACCTCCACCTGTAAACAATTGATGTATTTCATCAGATATTGCATATAATACTCCAAGTATAAGTGTAATTGTCAGCTTTTTCTTCCAATGAAAATCGTATGTACTCAAAAAACACATTATTAATATTCCTGTAAGCATATATATAGTAAAATGTGCCAACTTTCTTATGGCTGGTTGCGATTTTTCTACCACATCTTCTTTTTCTACATCATTAAATTTATTTGTTTTAGGATTAACATCTACGATTGTTCTCATAACCTGTTTACTAACAGATTTAGACTTATTTCCATCTTGACTTGAAAAACAAAATATTATTGAAAATGTTGCTAATAATAATATAAAAAAAATCGTCCTTAATATATTTTTATTTTTCACTTTTCCCTCCAAATTTTTGAATGTTAGTAATTGTCTTTGTAACTGCATAAGTTATCTCTAACCCACATTTGTTTGTAGAGATAACTTAGTTTGAAACCCATCTTAACATTTTTATATCTTTGTATTTTTTTAATACTTGTTTATATTTTTCATATTCTTCATCCCATAATTGCTCTGGTACTTTATCAAATGCAATAAAAATTTTTTCTGCTTCAGATAAATAAATAACTTGTTCTTGTGGTGACATTGACTGATACTGTTTAGCAAATTTATATAATTTATCAAGTGTTTGGTTAGCTTCAATAAAATCCCAAAAATCTTTAACTTTTATTCCTAATAATTTTATCTGCATTATTGCAAATAAAATTAATGCAACTATTATAAATATTAATATGTATATAAGCATCATTATTATTTCCATTTGTACTCTTATCCTTCTAACCATTTAAAATATTCATCTTTAATAACTTTTGCAACTTCATTTGGTGATAGTTCAGTTGTATCAATTATAAGATCATAATTAGCAGGGTCTTCCTTTCGTACACCATATAAATTAAAATATCTTTCATTTTCTAATTGAAATCTTTTTATCATATCTGCTTTTTGTTCTTCTAATGTAATAAATTCTTCTGTTTTCTTTTTCTCTATATCTTGATTATTAAAAGCTCTTTTAGCAGCAACTTCTATGTCTACTTTTAAATAAACTTTAAAAGATTCTGGTACTGCATACCAACCTAATCTTGCATCAATTATAAAATTTTCATGATCTTTTGCATATTCTTTAGCACTATTCTCAATTTGAATATCAATTTCTGGGTGGCTTGAAACATATTCATTAAATTCAGTAACACTCATTCCCTTTTCTTTTGCCAATTTTCTAAAATACTCACCATTTCTATATATTCCGTAGTTCAAATCTTGCATTAATATTTTTGATACAGTTCCTTTTCCACTTGATAATTCTCCTGCCAAAGATATAATATTTTTTTTCATTTGATACTCCTTTTATTTAAATAATTATAAGAAATTTTTTAAACTTATATTACATATATTTTGTATAATGCTTTTTAATTTTAGATGTTGTAAAGTTATATATTAGAGTTTGAATCTTCTTCATTTTTTTCTTCTTTTCCTGAAATTACTTGAACTTTTCCTTCTGCTATTTCATTAGCAGCTAGAGTTACAGGAGATTCTTCTCTAACATTTGTTAAAACTTCTCCTCCACTTGCTATTTGTCTAGCTCTCTTTGATGTTGCAATAACTAATTCATATCTATTTAATGACTTTTTTAATAATTCTGTAACTGTTGGCTTAACTATCATTATACATACCTCCTATTTTTTATAATTTAAAAATAATAATAAATTAAGTTATTTTAATCTGTTTCTTCTTGTAATTGTGCAACTGTTGCACTTATATCTTTGTCTAGTCTTCCTGCTACAGTTTCTGGCTGTACTGCTGATAAAATTATATATCCAGAATCTGTTATTAAAACTGCTCTAGTTCTTCTTCCACATGTTGCGTCAACTGCTGTTTTATTATCTTTTGCTTCTTGTACCATTCTTTTTATTGGTGCAGATTCTGGGCTTACTATTGCTACAATTCTATCTGCTGATACTATATTTCCAAATCCTATATTTACTAATTTCATTTAAAAACCTCTCTATTCTATTTAAGTTTCATTTTTTTATTTTACTAAATTGATTTTATAAAAAAAGATTTATATTTCAAAGTAAGTTTGACTATGAGCCATTATTCACTCTAAGATATTATATCGAAACCTAAACTATTCTATATTTTGTATTTGTTCTCTTATATCTTCTATAGCTGTTTTAATTTCTATAGCTCCATTTGTTATTTCAATATCTCCTGATTTCGAACATATTGTATTTGTTTCTCTGTTCATTTCTTGTATTATAAAATCTAATTTTTTCCCTACTGTCTCATTTTGATTTTCATTTACTAATTTTCTAAATTGAAATATATGACTTTTTAATCTAGTTATTTCTTCTTCTATAGACGATTTGTCTGCATATATTACTACTTCTTGTGCTAATCTAGATTTATCTAAATCTTCTATATCTCTAATTTCTTTTATTCTCTTTTCTAATTTTACTACATATTCTTGAATAAGTCTAGTAGATTTTTGAGATATTTCCATAATTTTCTTTTCTATATAATCAACTCTTTTTGTTAAATCTAATAATATTCTTTCACCTTCAATAATTTTCATTTCTGATAATTTAATAACTGCTTGTTTTGTTGTATTAACTATTTCTTTTTTTATTTTTTCATCATCTTGGTTTATTTTCATTGTTAATACATCAGGAAATTTAACAACTTCAACAATATCAATATGTTCATTAATATTCTCCTCTTGAGCAAGTTCTCTTAATTGGCTTATATATATTTTTGCCAATTCTTTATTTATTTTAACATCTCTACCTTCTTGACTATTATTTTCAAAAGTTACAAAAACATCTATTTTTCCTCTTTTAATAACTGATGATATTTCTTTTTTTATATCTTCTTCCAAATAGCTTATTGTTCTTGGTAATTTTATTGATATATCAAGATATCTATGATTAACACTTTTTAATTCTATTTGATATTCTCTATTTTCGTTATTTAATACACTTTTTCCATATCCTGTCATACTTTTTATCATAAAATTTTCCTCTTTTTCAATTAATTATTTTACAATTATGCCTCTTTTATTTTTCAATTTAACTTTATCTTTTTGATTTTTATCTATATTATCTTTTTTCTTTTTAGTTGCTTCTTTCTTAATAGGTTCATCTTCTTTTACAATCTCTTTTATGTCACTATAAGTTTTAGAAAATTCAAATCTTCCTTTTGTATATAAAATGATTGCTTTCATAACAAAATATATTGCAAATATATATGTAGCAGATAATATATATGGCTTAAATTCGAATTGACACCTATTTATTATATGTTCTATTGTTAGAGTAAATGCAGAAATGATTAATACTTCTATTCCTTGTATTGCTACTTTTCCATCATCTTTGTTATATGCCTTTTCAAAATAATATATTGATACAAATAATAATATCATTGTGACTATTTGAATTTCTCTTTCTAATATTTGTGTTTCCATATTATCATATGCTAAATTAAATAATAGTCCATATGTAATTATAAAAATTGCTTTTAATATATTAATATATATTTTTTTTCCAATATCTTCATTTATGCCTTTCATATTTATTAATATTCCTTTCTCAAAACTCTAACTCATACATGATAATACTTAGCATATTTAGGGCGACTGTTTCTGTTCTTAATATTCTTTTACCTAAAGTTATAATTTTACCACCAAAATCTTTCAGTTCTTCTACATCTTGTTTTTCTAATCCACCCTCAGGACCAATAACAACTCCTAACTTTATTTTATCATTTTTAAATTTAGTTTTTATATCTTGTAATTGTTGTTTTATTGTATTATCTCTTTCTTCTTCATATGCAATTAATAGTATATCATAATTTTGAATTAAATTACATAGTTTTTTAATATTTATTACATCTTTTACTTCAGGAATTATATCTCTTCCACATTGTTTTGCTGCAACCTCTGATATCTTTTGCCATCTTTCTATTTTTTTTGCTTTATCTTTATCATTTAATTTAACGACACATCTTTTCATTTCTACTGGTACTATTTCATATGCTCCCAATTCTACTGACTTTTGTATGATATACTCCATTTTATCAGCCTTTGGCAATCCTTGGAATATTGTAACTTGTACTTTTGATTCTTTCTGTTCTTTCATTTTTCTTTCTATTTTACACTCTATTTGCTCATTTTCTATTTTTGTTATTTCACATAAATAATTTTCTGATGACATGCTATTGCAAATTTCTATTTCATCTCCTATTTTTGATCTTAATACTTTTTTTATATGTTTAACATCTTGTCCTTGTATTAATATTTTATTTTCTTGTATTTGTTCTTGTTTTACAAAAAATTTTGGCATTTTTTCCCTTTCACTCACTTCATTCGAACAGTTATATATATACACATTAAATTATATATATCCAAATAATATTAATTTGAAAAAATGAGTTTGACACCAGTTGCTATTTACTTTAACCAATTATAGTGTGTTTCTTCATTTTGAATTTTTAGTGTCTTAAACGACTTGGAAAACGCAATTTTTGAAAATTCATATTATTTGGCTAAACCTCTTATTTAATAAATTTTGTATAATATATCTGTAACTCACTTCATTCGAACAGTTATATATATATACACATTTAATTTTATATATCCAAATAATATTAATTTGAAAAAATGAGTTTGACACCAGTTGCTATTTACTTTAACCAATTATAGTGTGTTTCTTCATTTTGAATTTTTAGTGTCTTAAACGACTTGGAAAACGCAATTTTTGAAAATTCATATTATTTGGCTAAACCTCTTATTTAATAAATTTTGTATAATATATCTGTAACTCACTTCATTCGAACAGCTATCTTAATAATTAAGTCCAATTAGGATATCCTAATTGGACAATATTTTAATAATTTTCTGCTTTTACTTCAAAAAATGCTTTTGGATGTGCACATACTGGGCAAATTTCTGGAGCATTTTTTCCTATAACAATATGTCCACAATTTCTACATTTCCATATTGTATCTCCATCTTTGCTAAACACTAATCCATTTTCAACATTTTCTAATAATTTTAAATATCTTTTTTCATGTTCTTTTTCTATTTTAGCAACTTCTGAAAATAAGAATGCTATATGTTTAAACCCTTCCTCTTCTGCTTCTTTTGCCATTCTATCATACATATCTGTCCATTCATAATTTTCACCTTCTGCTGCTGCTTTTAAATTTTCTGCAGTTGATTTTATTTCTCCTCCTTGTAATAATTTAAACCATAATTTTGCATGTTCTTTTTCATTATCTGCTGTCTCTAAAAATATTGCAGCTAATTGTTCATAGCCTTCCTTTTTTGCTTTACTTGCAAAATATGTATATTTATTTCTTGCTTGTGATTCTCCTGCAAATGCTTCCATTAAGTTTTTTTCTGTTTTTGAACCTTTTAATTCCATTATTCATTCCTCCTATAATTTTTTAGGAAAATATCCTAATTCTCTACATAGTTTAGTTTAAAAATTATAATTTGTCAATAGAATTTTTTTTAAGTTTCGGTTTTTTATTTTTCAAAATTTATTATAGAAAAAAGATATATATTATAAAGCGAGTTTGACAGTGAGCCATTATTCACTTTAAGTTATTATAGTGTGTCTCTAAGGTTTGAATGTTCAATATCTTAATCGCCTTGGAAAACAGAGCTGAATAATATATATCTTTTTTCTATATAATATATTTTTTGCAAAATGCTAAAACTTAAAAGTTTTTTAGCTACCATTTTTTGTGTTATAAATTATAGTTTGCAAGAAAGTTTTTATCTTACATCCTCTTCTCTTGGAACTATTTTTCCATCAACATTTTTACCTATTTCTCCTGTTTCTATATCAATATATTCATTTGGCCATATCTTCTTTATAGTTTTAACTTTTTTTGTAACTAAATTGCCTAATTGTTGTATTATACTACGTCTTAGATCACTAATGTTAATCTTTTTATTTTTATCTATAATTTCTCCTTGCGTTTTTTCTGTTAAAGGCATTAAAATTTTAGAAGTTAGCATTTTTCCTTTATACATTAAACATGAATCACCACCATATACTGGAATAACAGTACTTTTATCTTCTCTAATTAATTTTAAATAATTTACTAATTCTTCCCTTCTAATATGAATTTTAAGTGGTGCATTAAAACCTGGGTAATCTATTCCTATAAGAATAAATTTTTCTCTTTTAATATCATCTTTACCATTAACATCTTTAATATATCCCCAATTAGTCACATTTCTATCATGTTCAATTGTCAATAATAAATTATTTAGCATATCTAATTTTGTTTTATATATCATCTTAATTGCATTTCTTTGTATGTGTCCATGTGAATAATCTTCTATAAAACTATTTTCACTATTTGGAATTATAGAATCAAAATACTTTTTATATTTTTTTTGAAAATCTTTTGTTTCTTCTCCTATTGCTATATTATTATCAAATTTTTTTGATATATTATCACATAAATTTATTTTATAAATAATATTTAATAATTCCTCATCAGTTAATTCTATATTATAACTATCATCTTCCATTTTATCAGCTAAATTTATTGTTTCTATAACAAATAGTGCATCTTTAACATCATTTAGCATTTTAGTATATTTATTTTGCCAAAAAGCATTTAATATTGATAACTGTGTTATATTTAAACTATTTAAATATTCATCTGAAAATATATCTTCTAAACCAATATCTTTATCATCTTGTTTTTTCATATTGTATTGCATATCAGGCATTCCCAAATTTACATAATCTTCATTTTGTAAATTCAATAATTCTTCTAATATATCATATTGTTTAAGAAAACTTCCTGCCATTTTCATTTTTTCTTTTAAATCCTTTATAAATTTTTCTTGAACATATTTTTTTCTACATGATATATATTTTTATAATTTGTCTATAATCAAAACCAGTATCTTCATGTACATTCTTAATTACTTCATGAAATTTTTTTATATGTTCTCTAAGAAATTCTATTTCTTTATGTTGATTTTGTATATTTCCAATTACTCTAATCAATTCTTTTTGAAAATCTAATTTTTCTTCTTTTACCACTCCAAATTTCTCCTTTATTAACTATAATTACCACATATATTATACCATTCTATTTTACATAATGCAACCTACATTTTTTTTTAAGTTTCGGTGTTTTTATTTTATACATTTAATAATAGAAAAAAGATATATATTTCAAAGTGAGTTTGACCTGAGTTGTTATTCACTTTAACCTGTTATAGTGTGTTTCTATACTTTGAATTTTCAGTTTCTTAAACGCCTTGGAAAACGGAACTGCAAAATATATATCTTTTTTCTAAATATTATATTTTTGCAAAAAACCGAAACTTAAAAAATTTTTATATTTAAGTTTCGTTTTTTTATTTTTCAAACT
>CANSII010000064.1 GCA_947646915.1 uncultured Clostridium sp.
AAAATAATTAACAAGAGAATAAGATAAACATATATACAAACATGGCAAAATTTTATCAAAAAAATTCAAGCAAATTTTGCTATGTTTGTTTTTATAAGAAATGCAGTGCTAGCAAGAGTTTTAATAAAAAACAATTAGAAGAAATTGTCTAGAGTAGAGGGGACATATACAATATGTGCCCTCTATAAGTGTACCATTTAAGGAAGGTACAAGTAGAAAATTATGGAGGTGATTTAGATGAGAAATAGAATGACATTACAGAACAGAGATATAGAGTTATTAATATTTTTAGGAAAGTATAAAATAATAGCATTAGATAATGCAAGATATATTTATGAAACAAAGACATATCAAGAAAAAAGGATTGTGTTATTAGCAAAACATGATTATGTAAGAAGACTAAAGCACAGATATGTTACATTAGGAAGTAAAGGGAAAGAATATTTATTAGAAAATGGATTTGAAGTAAGAAATCATTGTAGAAATGAAAATAATATGGAGAGATTAAATGTAATAAGTGATATAGCAAGTAGTTTTATACAAGATAATTTAACTTTTACACCTAGTTGGAACATGAAAAAAGAAGATGAACCAACAACTTATTCAAGAAGATACATTGGAAACTTAGACTACAATGAAGAAAATTTTTTAGTATATGCAATATATGAGGGAAAGGATGATAAATATATAAAATCAATTTATTACGATATAAAAAAAGAAAACGGATATGTAAATGCCATGATATTTACAAATAACATAGAAAAACTAGTATTATATGAAAAAGGATTTTATTTTGGAAACAAATATACAATTTTAATTCCTTATCATGAATATGGTAAATTTTTAATGAGAAATAACTATGAAGTAAGACACAGCATATACTTAAGAATCAAAGAAATGTATGATGTAGAATTATCAGATTTTAGATTAGCAGATCTAAAAGTGGATGATGATAATTATATTGTAATTATGCCATTAATAAATATGGAAATATTAGCAAGGCTACATTACTATTTTAATGAAAATGATAATTATAAAAATATCTACATATTTGGATTAGAAGAATACGAAAGTGTAATCAAGCAATATTTGCCTAAATGTGAATATCAAAGTTTAAGTAAAAGAAAAATCAATGAATTATTAGTAAGATATAAAGAAACAGGAGGTGAAGGAGATGAACATTTATAAAATAAATGAAACATTACAGCATTCATATTATCAAATGCCACAAGAATTGTTTTGTAATGAAAAATATAAAAAACTAAGTATAGAAGCAAAAGTAATCTATGCGTTTTTACTAAATAGAATGAATTTATCAAGAATGAATAAATGGATCAATGATAAAGGAGAAATTTATTTGATTTATACTAGAAAAGAGATACAAAGTAAATTAAATTTAAGTGATAAACCAGTAACAAGAGCTTTTAAAGAATTAAGAGAAGCAAACCTTATAAAAGAAGAAAAGCAAGGATTTGGAAAGCCTAATTTGATTTATATTGGTAAGATTAAACAAGAAGAATTACAGATTAATGATATTGATATAGATGATTATACAGAGAATGTATTAGCAGATAATCGAATAAAAGAAGATTATTGTGTAGGAAAAATTACGATTCTAGAAACAGAAAATTTACGAGCAAATAAGAAAGATAATAAAAAACATAAAAATAATAATATAGATGTTAGTCAGTCAGAAAGAGAAACAAAAAATTTAGAAGATATAAAACAAAAGTGTGAATTATATTTATTTAAAGAGAGTCAAAGAAATATTATAGAAAATACACTAGACCTTATGTTTTATTCAAATAACTTAAAAATAGGACAAGCAGTTTTACCACAAGAAGTAGTCAGAAGTAGAATGCAGTTATTAAATGCTTCTATTATTTTTTATGCCTTTGACAAATTAAATTATTTGAAACAAGATAGTAAAATACATAATAGTACCAATTTTATGATTAGTTGTTTGTATAATGCAATTACAGAGTATTATTCTGATAGTGATTTGCAGTTTAGAATTGATTATGGTAGTGGATAATAAATGTAATGATAAATAAGTTTTGTAAATATTGGAAAAACACTATGAAAAATTGTTAATTTGTGATATAAACTAGACATAATAAAAAAGGGGGAAGACATAATGGAAGAATTAATAGATGTGCTAGATGAAAACGGAAATAAAACAGGAGAAATTTTAACAAGAGAACAAATACATAGAAAAGGATTATGCCATAGAATAGTTGTAATTGCAATTATAGATGCACAAGGGAATATATTAATGCAACAAAGGTCAAAAAACAAAGCCCAAAATCCTGGAAAATGGGATGTAGCAGCAGTTGGGCATGTATCAAGTGGACAAGCTTCTACTGAAGCAGCTATAAGAGAAACATTAGAAGAAGTAGGAATAACAGTAAATGAAGAAGAACTTGAATATATACTTACATATAGAAATAAAGAAATTATAAAGGAAGATTATATAGATGATGAGATCTATGATTGTTATATTGTAAAAAGAGATAAAATACATTTAAGGGATATTAAAGTGCAAGAAAGTGAAGTTGAACAAGTAAAATTATGTAATTTAAAAGAATTTAACCAAATTATTGAAAAAGGCAATATAATGAAAAGAGATAAATTATATAAGAAAATTATAGAATATTTAAAGTAAATAAAGGAATGGGAAAATATGAAAATAGGAATAGATATAGATGATACAATGGCAGATACATTTGATTATTTAATGCCATATATAGCAGAATTTTTTAATATAGATATTAAATACTTGAAAGATAATAATATTTCATATAGTAATTTACCAAAGAAAATGAAAGAACAAGAACTTGAATTTGCAAAAAAATATTATGATAAAGTTATTTCTAACACACCTTTTAAACCAAAAGTTGCAGAATATATTGATAAAATTAAAGAGTTAGGTCATGAAATAATAGTTATTACAGCAAGAGATAAAACTTTATATACTGAAGAATATAAAACTACTATTGAAGAATTAAAAAACAATAATATTCACTATGATAAATTAATTTGTGATTTTGATAAAGCAAAGGTCTGTAAAACTGAGAAGATAGATTTGTTTATAGATGATTCTATAGCAAACTGTAGAAAAGTTAATGAATTAGGAATTGAAACTATATTATTTAGTAGTAAAAGCAATATAAACAATAAAACAGATTTATATAGAGTAAATAGTTGGAAAGAAATATATGAAAAAATAAAGAATACAGAAGTAGGCAAACTTTAGAAGATGCTTATAAGAAATTAATGAAAAATATTGTGCAAAAACCTTTAATTAGAAAGATTCAAGAAGAAATTATAATTAAGAATTTATAGGAGAAAATTAATGGATATAGAAAAAATAATTAAAAATAGTATAAGTAATTTTGATGGAAAAGTAGCAATATATTATGATAATCTAAAAGGGAATATAATAAAAATAAATGAGAATGAGAAATATAATTCTGCTAGTTGCATAAAAATATTTATTCTAATCGAATTGTTCAATCAAATTAATAAAGGAGTAATAAATCGAGAGAAAGAACTAACCTATGAAGAAAAAGACTATGTAAATGGTAGTGGCATTTTAAGATATTTAAGTAAAGGAATAAAACTTCCAATATTAGATATTGCAACATTAATGATGATTATAAGTGATAATGTGGCTACTAATATATTAATAGATTATTTAGGAATAGAAAATGTAAATAAAAGTATAGAAAATATAGGATGTAATAACACAAAATTATATAGCAAATTTAAGTCAGTTGAAAATGAGGTATTTTCAGAAACCACAGCTTATGATTATTATTTAGTATAGAAAAAATTAAATAATTATGAATTATTTGATAAAAAAATCACACTAGAAATAATAGATATAATAAAGAATCAAAAATATCATGAAATGGTTGGGGATGGAATTGATAAGGTTTATAAAGAAGTAGAAAATCCAATTGTTAATTATATAGTAAGTAAAAGTGGAAAATATGAATCAGTAAGAAATGATGCTGGAATAGTATCAACTATATATGGCGATTACATTTTAACAATTATGATAAAAGATTTTAAAGATGAAAATTACTTGAATGATGATTATGTTTATAATATGGGAAGAAAGATAAGTAGTATCATATTTAATGAATATATAGGCGAATATTAAATAAAACAATATTAATAACATGAATGTGGGAAGTATGGAAGAATTAAAAAGAGAAAAACAGACATCAGATATACTAAAATAATACTCGAACTATTGTAAAATAAACATTTGTAAAAATTTTAGCGTGGCTATTGAATTTATATAAAAAATGTAGTACAATAACAATGTCAACAACAAAAGTAGATACAAAATGACTTAAGAAAGGTTTATAAAAAGGAAGGAAATACGAGAAAGTCAAATTTTCAAAAAAGGAATAAGAATTGTTGATTACTATTTTAAGAGAGGAGGTAATCAAACCAGACAACAAGAGGCAGAAAATTTGCGAATTGTATTTTGAAGGAAACCTTAACTGTGTTTGTATAGCAAAAGAATTAGGAGTAAGTCCACAATATGTATCAAAAGTTTTAAAAGGACATCCTAACTATAAAAAAGAAAAGGAAATAAGAAGTGAGATAAAACATAAAAATTATCTTGAGAGAAAAAAGACAAACAGAAAGTTAAGAACAGAAATTTTGAAGGAAAAAGAAGATTACGAATTAGAGTATTTAAGGCACTTACAATGGCAACATGCAATTGAAATGTCAAAAAAATACTTAGTCTAACTATGTTCAAAATATTGTTCCAAAAAATCAACTAAAAGCAAGCATTTATTAAAAGTAAATGGCTTGCTTATTTATTTGCCTTAAAATTAAAAAAATAAAGAAGGGAGGAGATAAGTTTTAGCATACATTAATCTAACTTTGAATATTAATTAGAAACAAGAGGAGGCAGCCTATGGAAAAAAAGCAAATTGTATCTAATAAACAAGTAAAGTTAGAGATTGAATTGATACTAAATAGAAAATTGTTTCAAAATAATACAATTAATAGAGAGGTATATGAAAATGTACAAGATGAATTGTTAAGAGAAATTAATAAAGAAATAGAAAGAGTTTGAAAGATAATCAGCATCTTGCGTCGTTAAAATTTAGATGAAAAAGCCTTTGGCGTGCAAAAAGCACGCTTACGGTTTTTCACTAAATTTTGCCTAGCAATATACTAATTCTATTTCAAACTATAGAAGTACAAAAAATCATGGTATAATAATTGTGCCTATAAAGATACTTTGAAAAAGGAAGGAGATAAAAATATGGATTTATATAATATGAGAAAAGAAATAAGCAGTGGCAAAAGCATATATGACTTACCATTAAAAGTAACATACTATGCAAGAGTATCAAGCGAAAAAGATGAACAATTAAATTCATTAAGTAACCAAGTTTTTTATTTTGAAAACCATATAAAAGAAGTCTCTAACTGGACTTATGTTGAAGGATATGTAGATGAGGGTATAAGTGGTACAAGTGTAAACAAAAGAGATTCGTTTAAAAGAATGATAGCAGACAGTAAGAAAGGAAGGTTTGATTTAATATTAACAAAGGAAGTAACACGTTTTGCTAGAAATACTTTAGACAGTATCTCTTATACCCAAAAATTATTAGACAATAATGTTGGAGTATATTTCCAATCTGACAATATTAACACCATTATGCCAGATTCAGAATTAAGATTAACCATTATGGCAAGTGTAGCACAAGATGAAGTAAGGAAGTTATCAGAGAGAGTAAAATTTGGATTTAGTAGATCCATTGAAAAAAAGAGAGTGTTAGGAAACAACAATATATTTGGTTATCGAAAAGATAATACAAAGCTAGTTATACATGAAGAAGAAGCAAAAATGATAAGAGAGCTATTTGAAATATATTCTGGGGGAGAAATGGGATTTTACAAAATATCAGAGTATTTTAAACAAAAAGGATATAAAGGAAAAAATGGAACACCAATATCATCACAAACTTTAAGAAGAATCATAAGAAACCCCAAATATAAAGGGTATTACAGAACAGGAACTGTAAAAGTGGTAGATTATAAACTACATAAAGCACAAAAGATGCCAAAAGAAGAATGGAAAGTATTTGAATGTAAAGAAAACATACCAGCCATTGTTTCAGAAGAACTATGGGAAAAATGTAACAATATATTAGAAAAGAAATCAGCAAGTTGTTTAAATAGAGTAGAAAATAAAGATGTATTTAAAAGTAGATATGCTTTTAGTGGATTAATTTATTGCAAAGAACACAAAGGAGAACAACACATGCCAGGATATAATAGAATATCTGGAAGTAAAAGGTCTAATAAACCAGCTTGGGGCTGTAGTAGATATATTACATATGGACTGAAAAGATGTGAGAGTCCAATTATACAAGAATCAGAATTAATAGAAATTTTAAAAGTGGTCTTGAATAAGTTTCTTACTAATAAAGAAGAAATAATAGAAGATTTATTAAACAAGTATAAGAAATATAATTTTACAAAAGATTTTGAAACAGAAATAGCAAATATAGAAACTAATATAAAAGTAATACAATCAAAAAAGGATAAGTTGTTAGAACTTACGATTAAAAGTCTATTATCTGATGAAGAATTTTATAAAAGAAACGAAGAACTAAATCAAGAAATACAAAGAGAGCAAGAGAAGATAAAAGACTTAAAAGAAGAAAAAGAAAATCTATTTACAATAGAAGACAACATGAAACAAATAAAAGGAGCATTAGAAAAAGAAATAAAAATAGATGAAAATATAGAAGACTTAATCAAATTATTAGTAGACAAAATATATGTGTCAAAAGTAAATGGAGATAGAAAGCACATCAAATTAGAAATTTACTTTAAAATAGGAGAGCCAATTACATTAGAAGGAAACTTAAGAAAAAAGGAAAAACAGGAATACATTATTAATGATGAGAAGTATCTTTTATGTGACAGTAATAACAATGAACATTCTACAAAAGAGAACAACTATCAATCTTGCAACAATAACATCTATAATAGTACCAGGTAGTAATAAAATTATAAATTTTTTTTCTTCTAATAATGATATTGTAATACCTTGGCAAAATATAAAATGTATAGGTGAAGATTTAATTATAGTTGAAATATAATGTAAAAATTAGAAAATAATAGAGTAAACTTATCACAAAAACAATAATAATTACAATAAATATTTTATCTAAAAAATTTTTTAAAAAAAATATAAAAAAGTGTTGACTTTTTATATACAATATGTTAATATAAATAAGCACAGAGCAAATGAACAAAATTAAATTATACAATGATTATATTTATATACTTTTAAAGATAAAATTTAAGGAAAATTAACTAAAGAATTAGTAATAAATTTATACAAAAATTTCAACCTATATTTACTAATTTTTATTTTGTAAAAAAAAATAAAAAAGTTTTCAAAAAAATCTTGACAAAGTTATTACTATATAATATAATAAAAATTGTTCTGACAAGATAGAATAAAAAGTACATTGAAAAGTAAACAGTAAATCCTTTAGAGATAAACCGAAGCGGTA
>CANSII010000065.1 GCA_947646915.1 uncultured Clostridium sp.
TCTTGTATCTATGTCTTCTTTATACCAATATTGATTTCCTATATTTCTGTTATATATATCTTCATTATATATTGTTCCTTTGTAGTTTTGTACTCTGTATTCATTATCTCCCCATTTGAATGTTATTATATATTGCCCTGGTATGTATTCTTCAAATTTGTATGTTCCATTGTCTTCTTGTTTTATTTTGTATGTTTGGTCTTGTATTCCATTTTGTTCTTGATTTATTTCATGTAGTGTTACTTCCACATTATTTATTGTCTTTTCTTTGTTTGGTTCATATATTCCATTTCCATTGCTTTCTTTTCCTTCTTCATTTGTCGTTGCTATGTCTTCAAATACATTTCCTGTTATTGTTCTTTTTCCTAATTTTTCTCCTGCTCTTACCAATACTACTGGTGGTGCTGCTTCTGTGTCGTCTTCATATGTTGGTACTCTTCCTGGTGTTATATTTCCTGGTATTGAGTCTTTGTCTACTGCTGCTACTGTCTTTAAGTTTGCTATGTTTCCAGCATTTCTATTATTGTAATATACTGTATATGATGATATTTCTGCTATGTTGTATAATAAATATTTTTGGTCTATTTTGTTTCTATCCACTGTTATTGTTTTAGCTTCTTTTTCTGTTTTTATTTCTATTCCTTCTATTTCTTCTCCAGCTAATGCTGTGTCAATTGCTTCTCTTTCCATTTTATATTGTAAATAAATTATCTTTGTTTCTCCTGCTCCTATTACTAATGTTCTATTTGCATTTATTGTTGTTGTTTTATATTTTCCATCTGATGTTTCTTTTTGTTCTGTGTATTCTATATTCCTATATTCTTGTCCTTTTTCTAAATTTCCTTCATTATTTACTCTATTTCCTATAGCATTTACATCATATCTTTTATCATAATAGTTTTGTATTGTATTTACTTCTCCTATATATGTTGATTCATTTGTTACTCCTATTTTATAGTTTAGATATACTTCTAATTCTTTACTTTTGTCTTTTTCATTTGTATATGTTACATCTGATTGATATATTGGTCTTGTATATGTTCCTATATTTGTATCTTTAAATCTTACTCCAACGTCCCATGCACTTGAGTCCTTTTTCATGTCTTTTGTTTCATATTTATACACATGCCATTGTCCATTTATTCCTACTTTTATACTATCTAAGTCTTGTGTTAGTGCAAAATCTGCTTGTGGTTTTTCATATACTCCTAAATTTATATATCTAATTTCTAATGTTTCTCCACTTACATAATGTTCTCCAATATTATATGTTTCTTTTGTGCTTGCATTTACATAACATGATGTTCCTCCACCTAACAATGTTACATAGTTATTTGTTAAATCTTCATCTTCTACATTTGTGGAATCATACGTTGCTGTATATTTTCTATATTCTTCATCACTTGATATTGCTACTGATTGTTGATGTAGTCCTACTGAACCATTATTAGTTATATTTTTAAAATTGCTGTCTAATATTTCTCTTTCTTTTTCGTCTGTTGCTTTTGAACCATTTTCTTTATTTATATTTAATCCTACTGATTGATATATTAGTCCATCATATGTGTATTCCACATGGAATATTCCTAGTCTTTCTATTGGTATTTTTCTGAATATATATTCTCCTCCTGTTATTTCATTATATATTCCATATTCGCCTGTTGTTGTAGTTTGTACTACATTCCCACTTGGATCTTTTAATGTTACTTTTATTCCATTAAAAGCTTCATCTAATGTATCTATTGGTGCTCCATGTTCATCTCTTAATCCAAAATCTTTATATAAGTCATTCCTTGTTGTTTCCTTATTTGGATTATGTTTGTCTATCCATACATATCCTGAGATATCTACATATTCTTGTGTATTTTTTATTTTTATTATATCATCTTCATCTATTTCTCCATCATCATCCATCTGTAATGGTATTTGATCTGGCTCTACTTTTACATTATAATAATTTAATAATTCTTCTGTTAATGATATTTCTTTTGCATAATATGTTTTTATTGGTATGTTTATTAGTGCTTCTGTTTTTCCGTCTTCTTCTGTTATAAACTCTTTTGCTTGGCTTTCATCTTCTGTAAAGTCCATTGTCGCTATTGTTGTACTTGTTCCTGTTACAAAGTTTTTTCCTATGTATTTTTTTGTGTTTCCTTCTAAATAGTATATTTTAAATACTACTCCTTTTTGTACTATTGGTACTGTTGAGCTTCCTGTTACTGCATCTACTTTTTGTATTTGTAAATTTCCATATGGAGTGTTATCAAAAGTTACTACATTGCTAGATGATTCAACTCCTGCTTGTACTACATTTGCTTTTACTTTATTTGTTTGTAATGCTAAATTATATCCTGGTGGTGCCTGTATTTCTTCTATTGTATATTCTCCTGGTCTTAATTCATTTGATGACCAAGAACTTGTCTCTCTCATATCAACTAATGCTCCATCAGGGTATGATGGTCCTGTTATTTTAAATATTGCTCCTGAGATAGGTGCTCCAGTTACACTTGATCTCTTTACTATTCTTAGACCTCCATTAATCTCAATGTCACAAGGTATATCAACAGAAAGATTTTTAGTCTGTGCATCTCCTTTTCCATATAATAAGTTCTGACTTTTTGTTCCATCTCCTTGATATAGAAGATATAATGTTGCATTATAACTTGTATATCCTGAAAATTCTACTCCTACTTTATCAATATGTGTTACAGCTCTTGGTACCTTTATATAAAATTGGCTTCCTGATGATATAGAACTTTTATCAATTATACTGTTTCCTCCTGCATCTGTATAACAAGATACATCATATGAATTGCTTCCATTATATGCTTTTATAGAAGTTATTGAAGTCCCTCCAAAATTTACAGAATATGGTCCCAAAATATAACCATCACTTTTTGTAGTCTGAAGTTTTGGATATGTTCCTGCATTCCCTGCATAAGGAGAACCTCCATCTCTTATATTATCATACATTCCTACATAATCTGCTATAGTTCTTATTGTATAACTGTTTGTTAATTTATCGTTTTCTTGTGGATTACCTTTTCCAGAATTTCTCTTACTTACATGATACCAACTTGTTGCAGTTTCTCCTAAGTTATCGTCTCTTCCATCTTCACTTAACCAAAAATAGTTATTATTTATTAATACATTAAGATTTGCTTCTAAATATGGGAATGGTCCTGCCAACCAAAACAAAGGATTAAATGTTCTTGTCCAACCTTGTAAACTACTATCATAACTTAAAAGCTCTGTTAAAAAATTATTTATATTTTGGTATAATAATAACTGAGTTATATTATAATCATTATATATTCCATACCCTTCATTTCTTGCAAGAATTGCAGCCATTTGTAATCCATGTAAACTTTGATATTTTATATTATTATCTATAGTTACTTCTGTATCATTTATATCAATCCTATGTTTTACTATATAATTTCCTAATCCATCTACTTTTTCTATTCCCTGTTCATGGTAAATACAATATAAATATCTATTTATGTTTTCTACATCGCCTTCTTGGTCTAATAATAAATCAAAATCATTAGATGAACCACTATAATCATTTTTTAATTCTCTAACTTTTAGTCTATCTCCTGCATTTAAACCATAGTTAAAATCAGTCCAAAATGAATAACTTTTATTGCTTATAAGTAATGTTATTAGAAATATACATATGCTTAATACTATAATTATTTTTTTATTACTCATCATTTCCCTCCTTTCTCTTTTGTTTCCTTTTTAATAAAATATATTACCACTATTGCCATTATCAATATTGTTAATATTATATATATAACGTAGCTTATTATTTCACCTGTTTTTATATTTAAGATTAAATCTGCTGAGTCTTGGTCATTTTCACCCTTTACATTATTTCCCTCTGTTGAATTTATGTCTTTTAATCCTTTTTCATTATAACTTTCTGCTATTTCTGCTGTATTATTTACTAATCCTGTATTATTTGCTGTCATTGTTTTTGTTACTACTAATTTTATTTCTTTACTTTCACCTGGTCTTATTTTTTCATTTGCTAAACTTGAATTATATATATAACTTCCTGATTGATACCAGTCTGAGTTTAATTGTGAATTAAATTTAAAGTCTGTTGATAAGTAATCTACTATCTTTTTAGCATATCCTTCTACTTCTCCTACATTTGTTACTTTTATTTTATATTCTACTATTACTATTGTTCCATTGATTTGTTTTGCATGTATTTCTGCTTTTGCTAATTTTGCATTATTATATTCTGTTGTTGTTGTTCCTTGACTATTTTGTACTGTTATTCTACTTATATATTTTTCTAATTGTAAATCAAATATCTTTACTTTTATTAATCCTATATTTATATTTGCTATACTTTTATTATTAATTTCTATAATTTCTGTTACAGCTCTATTTTTCTTTTCTCCATTTACTGTAGTTTCTTTGTTTATTACATTTGAATTTTTACTTTCTTCTACACCTTCATGTTTATAATGAGTTAATTCATATTGTTTTGAGTCATATTCAAATACTAAAATATATTTTCCATTTTGTATATTTCTAAATTCATAAAAACCTTGTTCATTTGTATTTACTTCAATATCTTTATTATTAGTATCCTTCAATATTTCTCCAGTTTTTACATCTAATAATTTTACTTTAATTCCACTTAGTAGATTTTCTTGTTCATCTCTTCTTCCATTTTCATTGTTATCTATCCATGCAACTCCAGAAATCATATTTTTTGAAGCAATAGGATCTTTGTTATCATCATCTTTATCGTCATCTTTGTCATCATCTTTGTCGTCATCTTTATCATCATCTTTGTCATCATCCTTATCACCATCGTCTTGTTTTTTATCATTCATATCAATTATATTCGTAATTTCATTGGTTTCTTTTAAAATATTTTCATTATATAAAAGTGATGCTTTGTTAGTTACTATAACTGAATTTTCTTTTACGTCTTCAAAAACTGTAGCATTATAATTTTTTACTTGCACTTTTATTGTTACATTTGCTGTTTGATTTGGTGATATATTAATGTTTCCTTTTACATTTTTACTACCATCTTTTAAATATGTATAATTTCCTTCTTTTCCTTCTATTAAAATTTCAACTATATCAAAATATTTCGATATAACATCATTTATTGTTAGAAAATATGACTTTTCTAGGTCTTTATTATATACCTTTATGTTATATTCTATAATATCCCCTTCTCCAACATATTCTCCATCTGTACCTGATAGCATTTCAATCTCTAAAGGCAAATTTCTTACTGTACAAACTCTAGCATTTGACTTATATTTATCTTTTCCAATTGTTGCTTGTGTAGAAAAATTGAAGTCTTTATTTCCTATATCTGAAGAAATATCCTTTAATGGTGCAAGAGTAATTACTAATTCCATTTTCTCATTTGCTTTTAATGTTGAAATTCTTAATGTATCTTCATTTATTTTCTTAACTCTTCCTTCTTCATATGGATCAAAATAATAAAATTCAACAATTCTAATTAATTCTTTATCATAATTTATTTTAACTTCAATATCTTTTAAATCTCTATCAGTTTTGTTTGTTACATATGTTTGAAATCCATATGCATACAATACCTCAAATACATCTCCATTTTGATCTGAACTTAATGTAATTTGTAAATCGCCTTTATTTGATATTATTATTACTTCATTAGATTCTTTTGTTATTGAATTATAGTTTAATATAATTTTGTTAGAGATTACATTTTCTTCTGTTTCTTGTTCTTTTACTAAAACTTCATAATCTATTTTTTTAGTTTCTCCAACATTTATATTTTGTATAGTTTTATTTATTTCTTTTACAGTATCATCTTCTTTATAAATTCCTTTAGTATTAACCAAAACTGTTCCATTTGGAATTTTACCAATTACATTTGCATTTGTTACACTCTCTGTTCCTAAATTTGTAACTGCTATTTCATATTTTATTACTTCACCTGTTTTTACTTTTGAATTATTCTCTAGTAATTCTCCTCCTACATATGCTTTTAATGTTGTTTCTAATACTGGTCCTTGTCCTGTTGTTAATTTTAAATTTTCTTGTTTTACTGTTTCTTCTACTGTTGTTTTATCTGTGTATTTTACTTCATATCCTTCTTCTGCTGTTTTATTATATTCTAAGTTTTTTGGTATTTCTACATTATATGTTAGTTCTATTTCTTCTTGCTTTTCTAATTCATTTACTTTTACTAAATATTTTTTTATTGTTGTTCCATCTTCTATTGTTTCTTTCCATCCGTTTTCTTCTTTTTCTATTTCGTCTGTTGCTTCTGCATTTTCTGTATAGTATATTTTTCCTCTTCCTTTTTCTATTCCTGTTACTTCTACTTCTGATGTTACTTTCATTTCTATATTATTTGTTTCTTTTATAGCTTCTTTTGTTGGGTATGTTCCCATTATTTTTACATCCGTTATTTTATTTTCTTTATTGTTTATTATTTGTTTTGTTATTTTTGCTGTTTTTGCTTCTTGTGCTACTTCTAATTTTCCTGTTGTTTCTCCTTCGTTGTTTATTTGTTCTATTCCATATTCTTTTATTTCGTTTGTTGTTACTATTCCTGCATATGATATTATTTTTATTGGTTGTGTTTTTTCTCCTTCTTCTCCTTCGTTTGAATATTTTGTTGCTTTTTCGTTTGTGTATCTTAGTTTTACTTCTTCTTCACTGCTTGTTTCTTTTTTGTCTATTTCTATGTTTGTGTTTATTATTATTGTTGTTCCTTCTATTGCTTCTTCTTTGTATTTCGTTTGTTCTCCTTCTAGTTCTATTTCTATTGTTTTTCCGTTTAATATTGCTTTTTTTACTTTTAGTTCTTCTTCATATAGTACATTTATTGCGTTTACTTTTATTTCTTTTATTTTTTTTGGTAATTCTAGTTTTATTTTTGCGTTTTTATATAGTTCATTTTCTTCTTTTTTTGTTTTTAGTACTATTCTGAATTCTACATTTTCATTTGTTGTCATTGTTGTTAGTTCTGTTTTGTTTATTTCTAGTGTTGCTTCTGTTTGTGTTTCTTGTAAGCTTATGTTTGTTGTTTTTTCTTCTATGTTTTGTTCTTGTGTTTCTGCTTGTTGTGTTTCTTCTTTTCCTTTTGTTGTGTATGTTCCTGTTATTTTCCTTTCTATTGTTTTTGCTTCTTTTACTATTTCTTTTTCTATATTTTTTATTTCTTTTGTGCTTTCTATTTCTAGTTTTCCTGTTTTATCTGTATTTTCTATTTGTAT
>CANSII010000066.1 GCA_947646915.1 uncultured Clostridium sp.
ATCTTTTCTTCGGAGCCTTTTCGTTTCGTTTCACTCCACTTCGTTCATCCTCATCATTTCTTTTTCTATTATTTTACTCATCTTCTTGTGCAAAGTCTAAGCCTAATGAATGTAATTTTGCTGTTACTTCATCAAAAGATTTTTTACCTAAATTTCTAACTTTCATCATTTCTGTTTGAGATTTACTAATTAAATCTTCAACAGTTGATATATTTGCTCTTTTTAAGCAATTATATGATCTAACTGATAGTTCTAATTCTTCAATTGACATTTCTAGAACTTTCTCTTTTTTTGATTCTTCTTTTTCAACCATTACTTGTGTATTTTTAGTTGTTTCAGATAAATCTATAAATAATTCTAAATGTCCTGTCATTACTTTTGCTGCTAAGCTTAAAGCTTCATGTGCTTTTAAACTTCCATCTGTCCATACTTCTATAACTAATTTATCATAATCTACAGTTTGCCCAACTCTAGTATTATCAACTTGATAATTTACTTTTTTTACAGGTGTATAAATAGAATCTATTGGAAGTACTGAAATGTCTTGATTAGGCTTTTTGTTTTTATCAGAAGAATTATATCCTCTTCCTTTATCAGCTGTCATTTCTATAACAAGGCTTCCTCCTTCAGATACTGTAGCAATATGTAAATTTGGGTTTAATATTTCTACTGTTCCATCTGTTTCAATATCTGCTGCTGTTACTTCTCCTTCACCCTTAAATTTTATTCTTAAGATTTTCTCTTCATTTTCTTCAAATTTAAGTCTTACATTTTTTAAATTTACTATTAATTCTGGTACATCTTCTACAACATTTGGTATTGTAGAAAATTCATGTAATACACCATCTATTTTTACACTTGTTATCGCACAACCTGGAAGTGATGATAGTAATATTCTTCTTAAAGAATTTCCTATTGTTACACCATATCCTCTTTCTAATGGTTCACATACGAATTTAGCATAATTATTTGCATCATCAATTTCTAGACATTCAATATTTGGCTTTTCAAATTCTATCATTTTTACCTCCTAAATTGAGACTACTCTCAAACTCTTTAAAAACTTTATAGGTTTTTTAAGTAAAATTTTAAAGTATTGATTAAACCTTTACACTTACTTTCAAAAACTATTATTTTGAGTAAAGCTCTACTATTAAATGTTCTTCAATTGGAAGATCTATATCTTCTCTAGCTGATAATCTAATTACTTTACCAGTTAGTTTTTCATTATCTCTTTCTAACCATGCTGGAACTGGTCTTGTAGAATTTTCTTCTATATTTGCTTTTAATGTAGAGTTATCTTTTTTGCTTTCTCTAACTGTTATTACATCTCCTGCTTTAACTAAATATGATGGTATATCAACTTTTTTACCATTTACCTCAAATTGAGCATGATTTACAAATTGTCTTGCTTGTGCTCTTGATGTTCCAAATCCTAATCTATATACAACATTATCTAATCTACTTTCTAATATTTGTAATAAATTTTCACCTGTTACACCTTTTTTATTTGAAGCCATTTCAAAATATTTTCTAAATTGTCTTTCTCCAACTCCATAATATGCTTTAGTTTTTTGTTTTTCTCTTAATTGTGTTCCATATTCAGATAATTTTGCTCTTTTTTGTCCATGTTGTCCTGGTGCATAGTTTCTTCTTGATATACTACATTTATCTGTATAACATCTTTCACCTTTTAAGAACAATTTTTGTCCTTCTCGACGGCATCTACGACATTGTTCATCTTTATATCTTGCCATTTATATTTTCTCCCTTCATTATTTTTAAACTCTTCTTCTTTTTGGTGGTCTACATCCATTATGTGGTATTGGTGTTACATCTTTTATAGCACTTATTTCAAGTCCAGCTGTTTGAAGAGATCTTATTGCAGCTTCTCTACCAGCTCCTGGACCTTTTACAAAAACTTCTACTGATTTCAATCCATGTTCCATTGCTGCTTTTGCTGCTGTTTCTGCGACTTGTCCTGCAGCAAATGGTGTACTTTTTCTTGAACCTTTAAATCCTAATTCTCCAGCACTTCCCCATGAAATTGTATTTCCTTGTGTATCTGTTATTGTAACAATTGTATTATTAAAGCTAGAATGTATATGTGCAGAACCTTTTTCAATGTTTTTTCTATTTCTTCTAGCTACTGGTTTTCTTGTTGTTTTGTTATTAGCCATTTTTTTAAATTCCCTCCTCTATTTAAGTGAATTATTTTGATATTATTTATAAATCTATATTTTATAACTTTTTTAAATTGCTTAGAATCATTATGATTTGCATTTGCTGATACTGTTAAGCTTTAGCTGTTACAGGATCAGTATGCAAATGAATATTTATATTCATTTGTATTAATTCTTGTAATCTATTTTTAATTATTTTTTGCTTTTGCTAACCAACTTCCTAGGACCTTTTCTTGTTCTAGCATTAGTTTTAGTTCTTTGACCTCTTACAGGTAAACCTTTTCTATGTCTTAAACCTCTGTAGCAACCAATTTCTGTAAGTCTCTTTATATTTAAAGCAACTTCTCTTCTTAAATCACCTTCAACAGTATAAGATTCATCAATAACTTTTCTTATATTATTAACCTCATCATCAGTCAAATCTTTAATTCTAGTATCTGGATTAATACCAGCTTTAGCTAAAATTTTTTGAGAACTTGTTAAACCTATTCCAAAAATATATGTAAGTCCTACTTCTACTCTTTTATCTTTAGGTAGATCTACTCCTGCTATACGAGCCATATTTTTTTGCACCTCCAAATTTTTCTTTTAATTATTACATTTACAACCTTACTAATGTTCAGTTGTACAAAACAGTTGCAATTGGAATAACCACAGCAACTAATTTATAATTTTTAATTTTGTAACTTAATAGTTACAGTTTTGTCTATATCTTCTCTAAAGGTGAAATGCACCCATGCTCTTGGGTCTTTAGATATTTTTAAGACATATATATAAACACAAATGATATGTAATATATTTTAAAATATATTTTTTCAGCCGCTATCTATTTGTGTTATAAACTTTTTTAATAATAGGAAAAACCTATAAATCAATGTATTATCCTTGTCTTTGTTTGTGTTTAGGATTTTCGCATATTACTCTAATTTTTCCTTTTCTTTTAATTACTTTGCATTTTGGGCATATTGGTTTTACTGATGGTCTTACTTTCATTACTTTGCACCTCCTCTTTTAATGGCAGAGAACAGAAAAAATTAGTTCTCTGTATTTATATATATTGTGGGTTAATTTACTTATTTATTTTGCTCTCCATATTATACGTCCCTTAGTTAAGTCATATGGTGATAATTCTACTTTTACTTTATCACCTGGTAAAATTTTTATATAGTTCATTCTAAGTTTTCCTGATATATGAGCTAATATTTGATGTCCATTTTCAAGTTCAACTTTAAAATTTGTATTAGGTAATGCTTCAACAACAACTCCCTCAACTTCAATAACATCTTCTTTTGCCAAAATATATCCCTCCAATTATTCATACTTTTTCCATTTTAATAATAACTTCTACATTATATACCAAATTTAAAGTATTGTCAATATTTCAGGCTCTTTTTCTGTAATTAAAATTGTATTTTCATAATGAGCTGCCATACTACCATCTTCAGTAATAATTGTCCACCCATCATCTAATTCTAATATATTTTGTTTTCCTTGTATTACCATAGGTTCTATAGCTAAAGTCATACCTGCTTCTAATCTTATTCCTCTTCCTGCCTTTCCATAATTTGGTATTCCTGGGTCTTCGTGCATTTCTTTTCCAATTCCATGTCCTTGAAATTCTCTAACTACTGAGTATCCTTGAGAACGTACATATTCTCCGATTGCATGAGATATATCACCAACTCTAAATCCTGTTTTAGCAAATTTTATTCCTTCAAAAAATGCTTGTTTAGTTACATCTACTAATCTCTGATTTTCATTTGTTGTTTTCCCAACTATAAATGTCCTTGCAGCATCACCATTAAAGCCTTGTTTTAAAGCAACTGTATCTATGCTTACTATATCACCATCTTTTAAAATTCTGCTTTTTGAAGGAATTCCATGTATAACTTCATCATTTATTGATACACATATCGAAGCTGGAAATTTCGGAACTCCTTTTATTTTTGGATCATAACCCTTTTCTGCTGGAATCGCCCCTAATCTTCTCATTGTTTTTTCTGCAATTTGATCTAATTCCCATGTTGAAATTCCTTGTTTTATGTGCTTTTCTAACTCTTGATATACAATAGCTACAACTTTACATGCTTCTTTCATTACTTCAATTTCTTTTTTTGATTTTATTGTTACCATCATACCTCCTTATTTTTTTATTTATAATTATCTTTCTAAAACTTTTATAAACTTGCTCTGCATTTATTTACTTAATATTTTTGCTATTTCTTCAGCAACATCTTTACCTAATTTATTAATTGATTTACTCACCAATTCTGTTAAAATATTTCCTTGTTTTTCATAATATTCAACTAGTGGACTTGTTTGTTTAAAATATGTTGCAATTCTACCTCTAACAGTTTCTTCATTATCATCATCTCTTGTTATTAAATTTGCTCCACATTTATCACATATTCCTTCAACTTTTGGTGGATTTAACACTATATTATATACTGCTTTACATTCCTGATTTGAACATACTCTTCTGTTTACTATTCTTTCTATAATTTCTTCTTCTGGTGTTGTTAAATTAATAACTTTATCAACTTTTTGTCCTTTTTGTGCTAATATTTTGTCTAATTCTTCTGCTTGTTTTACTGTTCTAGGGAAGCCATCCAATATTACTCCATTTTTTACATCATCTTCTTCTAGTCTATTTTTTACAATATTTATAGTTATTTCATCTGGAACTAGATTTCCTTTTGATATATATGAATTCGCTATTTTTCCTAATTCTGTTCCTTCTTTTATATGTTTTCTAAAAATGTCTCCTGTGGATACTTGTTTTATTCCTAATCTTCTTTGTAGAATTTCTGCAACAGTACCTTTTCCTGTTCCTGGTGCTCCTAACATAATAATATTCATTTTATCATCTCTCCTTTCGCTAAGCTTTGCTCATCGCAACTTAAAATTTTTTCAAATTTTAAGTTTGCAATTACTTACTTTGCTTCGCTCATCGCAACTTAAAATTTTTTCAAATTTTAAGCTGCAGTCACTTTCTTTGCTTCGCTCATTTATCCCCATTTATTAATATTTACAGAATTTGTTTCATAAATTCTGCATAAGATATCTCTAATTAGATTTGCTCAAACAGCTATCTTAATTTTTAAAAGATTACCATATTTAATATTATAATAACCTTTATAATATTTACTAAAATGGAGGCCGATGAAATAGATGTCAGTGAAATAGATCTCCGACATCTAACTTATGTCTTAGTAAACATTATAAAAATCATTATAGGGTGATATAAAATTTATTTCATACCTCCCCACAATTTATTTATTATATTATTCCAAAAATCCTTTATAATGTCTCATTACCAATTGTGATTCCAATTGTTGAACTGTTTCTAATGCTACACCTACAACAATTAATATTGATGTACCTCCAAATGCTATATTTAAATTTGTAAATCTTAAAAGCATTGGTAATATAGCTATTACTGCTAAGAAAAAACCACCAAATATTGTTAATTTAGATATTATTGATGACAAATAATCTGTTGTCGGCTTTCCTGCTCTTATTCCTGGTATAAATCCACCATTTTTCTTAATGTTGTTTGATACTTCTGCTGGATTAAATGTTGCATAAGTATAGAAAAATGTAAATGCCATAATTAATACTAAATATATAAGTGCATTACTTATTGAATATCCTATTCCTACACTTGAAGATGATGTAGCTATTGAAAATTTATACAATCCTGCTAAGAACCCTGTTTGACTAGCAATATCATTTACAAATATTTGTATTATCATTGCTGGAAATGTTAAAAATGATGATGCAAATATTATTGGCATAACTCCAGCCATAGCTAGTTTAAGTGGTATATGTGTACTTTGTGCTCCAACCATTTTTCTTCCAACTACTTTTTTAGAATATTGAACTGGTATTCTTCTTTCTGCTTGTTGTACAAAAATAACACCTGAAACTAATATTATAGCTCCTAAAATTATTCCTAAAGACATTAATAATCCTGTTGTACTAAATCCATCACCAGTAATCATTAAATTCCATAATGTTGTTATAAAACTTGGTAGTCCTGAAATTATACCTACAAATATTATCATGGAAATTCCATTTCCAATTCCTTTATTTGTAATTTCATCTCCAAGCCACATCAAAATTGATGTTCCTGCTACTAATGAAATTACAACTAATGCTCCTGTTAAAAATTCAGTATTAATAAAAATTCCTGAATTTTTATATGATACAAATACACCTATAGCTTCAACTAAAGCTAAAACTAGCGTTAGCATTTTTGTATATTTATTAATTTTCTTTCTTCCTTCTTCTCCACCTTCTTTTGTTAATCTTTCTAAAGATGGTATTATCATTCCTAATAATTGAATAACAATTGATGCTGTTATATATGGACTAATTGACATTGCAAAAACAGAAAATCTCGAAAATGCTCCTCCTGAAATCATATCTATCAATCCTGATATTCCATTACCTGAATTCATTGCTTCACTTAATGTTATACTATTAACTCCTGGTACTGTTATATAACATCCTAATCTAAAAACAACTATTAATAGTAGTGTATATAATATTCTTTTTCTTACATCAGGTGTTTTTAATGCATTTTTGATTGTTTTAAACAACTAAATCACCTCAGTCTTTCCGCCTAAAGCTTCAATTTTCTCTTTTGCTGCTGCAGTAAATCTTGTAGCTTTAACGTTTAATTTTTTCTCTAGGTTTCCTGTTGATAATATTACTATTCCATCATTTACTTTACTTATTATTTTGTCTGCAATTAAAGTTTCTGCTGTAACATCATTTACTGTTGATTTATTTAACATTGTTAAAGTTACTTCTGTGTAATTCTTTGCATGAATGTTAGTAAATCCTCTTTTTGGTAATCTTCTATATAATGGTGTTTGACCACCTTCAAATCCTCTTCTTACTCCTCCACC
>CANSII010000067.1 GCA_947646915.1 uncultured Clostridium sp.
AGTACAAGATATGATAAAAAGCAGAACAGGAGTAAGAACAAAGTCTTATGATTGGTTACTGAAAGGATTAGTATGTTGCAAAGAATGTGGAAAGAAATTAAGTCTAGTACCACAAAAGCACCCAAACAAAACAACATTTTATTTAAGATGTAATACTTATGCAACAAATACACATTTAGGCTTATGCACACCACATAGCAATAACCTAGAAAAAGTAACAGACTTTGTAATTGAGCAAATTAAGAAAAGATGTAGAGAGTTTTTAAATGAGGAGAAATACACTAAAATAGCAAATACATCAAAAGACAAGATAATCAAAGATAGGTTTAATGTAAAAAATGAAATTCTTATTTTAGAAAAGAAAGTTAAAGATATAAACAAGCGAATAGACAAGCTATATGAAGATAAATACAATGGACTATTTGAAGATGAAGATTTTACAAGACTTTATTCAAAACAAATAGAAAACAGAAAACAAGCAGAAGAAAGAATAAAGCAGTTACAAGAACTAGAAGAAAAAGAAGATTCATCAATAGACATCAATAAACTTGTAAAAGACTTTGTAAATATGAAAGAAATAACAAGAACAATGCTTGTATCTTTAGTAGATAAGATAGAAATATCAGAAAATAAAGAAATAACTATATATTATAAATTCAATATTTTAAATATGAGAAAAGTAGATAATTTGGAACAAGTAAGCTAAATTAAAAAAATAGTCATAACGGAATATTAGGACAATAATAATTTTATTAATCTTGGCAGGGATAACTTTAGCAACATTAACAGGTGATAATGGATTATTTGCAAGAGCAAAGCAAGCAAAACAAAATACACTTGATGCACAAGAAAAAGAAAATTTAGCAATAGGAAGATATGAAAATTCAATAAATGAAGTTTTAAATGGAACAATAAATGGCTCAAGAGATGAGGTAAATGAAAGTAATATAAAAGGAGAAGAATTTCAGTTTGTTAATGGAGATGAAGAATTTAGTCAAATATTAGGAGAAACAGAATTTTCATCATTAGGAGCTACACCTAAAACTTTTAATAATATAGGAGTTAACTCTACTGTTGATCCAAATACAGGGATTGCTAATTTGATGTATCAAACAAAAATAGAAAAACAAATAAAAGATAGGATAGAATTAAATGATAAATTTGAAATATCTTCACAAATATATTTTAATAATAGAACTACAGCTAATGAGGGTATAGTAAAAATTAATTTGTATGCAAAGAAAGATAGTGAATACGAAACTATAGGGGTGATACAATTAGGAGATTATTGGTCTGCTAGCAACCAAGTAACATATACTAGCATTATAAATAATGTAAATATTTCTAAAGGAGTGCTATGGTCAACTAATAATGCAAGTGGAAGACAAAATTAAACATTTGACATATCCAATGAATAAAAAAATAAAAAAAATACTTGAAATAAAAAAAATATATGGTATAATAACAATATAAAGAAAATAACAAAAGTAAGGACAACATAAATTATAAAATAACTTATAGAGAGCCAAAGGAAGCTGAAAATTTGGTAAGTAAAAATAATTTATTATCACCTAACTGTTGCTAAGCAGAAACAAGAGTAAGTTTAGCCGTAAATCTGCGTTAAAGAAAAATGAGATAATAATGAAAATAAAAACATTATTAAAATAGGTGGTACCGCGGAGAATTCGCCCTAATATACAATAGTATATTAGGGCTTTTTGAAAGAGGAGGTTAAAATATGCAAGAATTAAAAATTGGTAGGATTTATAAACATTTTAAAGGAGATTATTACATAGTAGAAGGGATAGCAAAAGGTTCTGAAACAAAAGAAGAAATGGTAATATACCGAAGATTATATGAAGATGGAGATTTATGGGTAAGACCAAAGGAAATGTTTTTATCAGAAGTTGACCATGAAAAATATCCAAAAGTAGAACAAAAATATAGATTTGAATTACAAGAAGTAAAAAGTGTAGCAGATAAATTTAAAAAATAATGTCCAGCTCTGCATAAGTCAACTGTAACAAGCAAGCTTTAACAGCTGACTTAAAAAAGCAAAGCAGGGAATGACCATATATTAAGATTTGACAAACGAAAATTTTAAAGAAATTTTCGGATGGCGATGAGGAAAGCAAAGCTTTCCGAAAGGAGGAAATATTATGTATAAGAAAGTAGAATTAAAAGACGGATTTGTAGGAATAGAAAAAGAAGTTGCAGAAAAATGGAAAGAAAAAGACATAATCAAGAAAAATTTTGAGATGAACAAAGGGAAAAGATATTTTACATTTTATGATGGACCACCAACAGCAAATGGAAAACCACATGTTGGACATATTGAAACAAGAGTTATGAAAGATATAATACCAAGATACAAAGTAATGAAAGGATATCAAGTTATAAGAAAAGCAGGATGGGATACACATGGACTACCAGTTGAACTTGAAATTGAAAAAAAACTTGGAATATCAGGAAAGCAACAAATTGAAGAATATGGAGTAGAAAAATTTGTTAAAGAATGTAAAGAAAGTGTTTTCACATATGTTAATATGTGGGAAGATATGACAAATAAAGTTGGATATTGGGTTGATATGGATAATCCATATGTAACATATCACAATGAATACATTGAATCTGTATGGTGGGCGTTAAGCCAATTATGGGAAAAAGGACTTTTATATGAAGGACATAAAGTAATGCCATATTGTCCAAGATGTGGAACAGCATTATCATCACATGAGGTTGCACAAGGATATAAAGATGTAAAAGATTTAACTTGTATTGCTAAATTTAAAATATTGGAAAACCAAAAAGTAAAAGGAGAAACAGTTACTCCAAAAACTTATATTTTAGCATGGACAACAACACCATGGACATTACCATCAAACTTAGCATTATGTGTAAATAAAACTTACACATATGTAGAAGTTAAAGCAAATATTGGTACAGATGAAGAACCAATTTATGAGACCTATATTTTAGCAAAAGACTTAATAGAAGCAGTTTTAAAAGAAACACCATATGAAATAATAAAAGAATTTAAAGGTGAAGATTTATTAGGATTAAAATATGAGCAATTAATGCCATTTGCGAAAGTAGAAGGAAAAGCATTTGAGGTAATTCATGGAGACTATGTAAACTTAGAAGATGGTACAGGAATAGTTCATATTGCACCAGCTTATGGTGAAGATGACAGTTTAGTATCAAAACAAAATGGAATTACATTTGTAAACTTAGTAGACAAATCAGGAAACTTTGTACCTGAAGTAGAACCATGGGCAGGTAGATTTGTTAGAGATTGTAATGAAGATATTTGTAAATGGTTAGCTGAACAAAATAAATTGTTTAGTAAAGAAAAACATTTACACTCATATCCACATTGTTGGAGATGTGACACACCACTTTTATATTATCCAAAAGAAAGTTGGTTTGTTGCAATGAGCAAACTAAGAGATGAATTAGTTGCAAATAATAACAAAGTAAACTGGTATCCTGATACAATTAGAACAGGAAGATTTGGAAAATTTTTGGAAAATGTAATTGATTGGGGAATTTCAAGAGATAGATATTGGGGAACACCACTTCCAATATGGACATGTGAAGATGAGCACTGTGGTCATCAAGAATGCATAGGAAGTATAGCAGATTTAAAAGAAAGAGCAATAGACTGTCCAAATGATATAGAATTACACAAACCATATATAGATGAAGTACATTTAAAATGTGCAAAATGTGGAAAGAAAATGACAAGAGTAAAAGAAGTTATAGACTGTTGGTTTGACTCTGGATCAATGCCATTTGCACAATTGCACTATCCATTTGAAAATAAAGAATTATTTGATACAAACTTCCCAGCACAATTTATATCAGAAGCAATAGATCAAACAAGAGGATGGTTCTATACATTAACAGCACTTGGAACAGCACTATTTGGAAAAACACCATTTGAAAATTGTATCGTTTTAGGGCATGTATTAGATGAAAAAGGACAGAAAATGTCAAAATCAAAAGGAAATGGTGTAGACCCTATGACATTATTAGAAACAGTAGGAGCAGATGCTACACGTTGGCATTTTTATACTGTATCAGCACCATGGCTACCAACAAGATTAGGAATAAACAATGTACAAGAAACACAAAGAGGATTTTTAAGTACTCTATGGAATGTATATTCATTCTATGTTTTATATGCAGAAATTGATCAATTCAATCCACTAAACTATAAAGATTTCAAAATAACAAATGTAATGGATAAGTGGATAATTTCTAAATTAAATACAGTAATAAAAGAAGTTGATGAAAAGTTAGAAAAATATGATATAACATCAGCAGCACTTCAAATTGAGAACTTTACAGATGAACTATCAAACTGGTATGTACGTAGAAATAGGGAAAGATTTTGGAGTCAAGAATTAACAGACGACAAGATTGGAGCATATGTAACACTATACGAAGTATTAGTGAAATTAGCAAAAATATCAGCACCATTTGTGCCATTTATAACAGAAGAAATCTATCAAAATTTAGTAGCAGGTTTAGATAGCACATCACCTGAAAGCATACATTTATGCACATGGCCCGAATATAATGCAGAAGCAGTTAATAGTAAATTAGAAAAAGAAATGAGCTTAGCATATACTATTGTAAAATTAGGAAGAAGTGCAAGAAATTCAGTAAATATTAAAAATAGGCAACCATTATCAGAAATGCTGATATCTATTGATACATTACCAGAATATTACTCAGATATAGTAAAAGAAGAATTAAACGTAAAAGCTGTTAAACTAGGAGCAGAAATGTCAGAATATGTAAACTTTGAAATAAAGCCAAATTTACCAGTATTAGGAAAAGAATATGGAAAATTAATTCCTAAAATCAAAGAAGAAATAGCAAAGAAAAATCAAATGGACTTAGCAAATACAGTAAAAAATGGTGGAGTAGAATATATTGAAATAGAAGATACTCAAATTGGTTTAAATTCAGAAAATTTACTTGTAACAATGCAGGGAAAAGAAGGATTTGCGTTTGCAGGAGAAGGCGAAATTGGCATTGTTTTAGATACTCATATTACACAAGAATTAAAAGAAGAAGGATATGTAAGAGAGATATTATCAAAGGTACAAAATATGAGAAAAGACAAAGGATTTGAAGTACTAGATAAAATAAATCTTTATGTATGTGGAAATGAATTGCTAGAGAATGTAATAAGAGCAAATTCTGAATTAATTAAACATGATACTTTAGCTTTAGATATTATATATAAAAAAGATAGAGCAGATTATACAGAAACAAATATTAATGGAGAAATACTTAATATAGATGTTGAAATTGTTAAATAATTTTGCCCTGTCCATTGGGGACGTTTCTTTTAGGACATTATTTTGTGTAATGTTCATTGGGGACGTTTCTTTTTGGACATTATTTTGTGTAATGTTCATTGGGGACGTTTCTTTTTGGACATTATTTGGTGCAATTTTATAACACATGAGTAACACAAAGTGTAACCTTTTTTTTAAATTCTTTATATTATGTTAATAGAAAAACTATTGAACTGTTTAATTTCTTATTTGCAGTCTATAATAAAATAAATATAGGAGTTAGTAAAATGAAAGAAGTACTTTATAATAGAGAAAAAGTATATGATTATGCAAAGACATGGGCATATGAAAGAAATCCCCAATATTACAATTTTGATGCTGTAGGAGGAGACTGTACTAGTTTTGTTTCACAATGTATATATGCAGGCTCAGGAATAATGAATTACTCTAAACAAAATGGGTGGTATTATTTAGATGGAAATAGAAAATCTCCATCTTGGAGTGGAGTAGAATTTTTATATAATTTTTTAACAACTAATAAATATATAGGCCCTAGAGGAAAAGAAGTAGAGGTAACTGATATAGATATTGCAGATATAGCTCAATTATCATTTGATGGAATAAAGTTTTCACATACTTTAGTTATTACAAAAATTGAAAATAAATTTGATTTGAATAATATTTTTATTAGCTCACATACATTTGATTCTTTTAATAAAAGAATTGCAGAATATAACTTTGAAAAAATAAGATTTATACATATTGAAAAGGTTATAAAGTAGTCGAATATGAGTTAAATAATCTAGGGAAAAATAAAAAAGATTTTAATAAAATATAGAAAAACAAAAGCACTAAGTATATAATTTGTTTTGAGAGAAACAAAAAAAGAATACGAGGTGCTTTTGTTATGAATATAGTATCAAATGAAAAGATTAATTTCAAGAGTTTAGAAGAAAATACTTTCAAAGAAATGATGAAGTTAGGAAGAAAAATAATACAAGATGAATTAAGAACGTTAGATAAATTAATAAAAGATTATAGAGATAAAGAAGTTTTTAAACCAAAAGATTTTCAAACAACAACAATAAAAACGAGATTAGGAGATATACCAATAGCACGAAGAAGATATAAAATGGTAATAAATGGTAAGGCAAAATGGATATATCTTTTAGATGAACTTCTTCAGATAAATGATTTTGGATTATATTCGCAAGGAATAGTGGAAATGGTAGCAAGAGAAATAACAAAGAAATCATACAGAGAGACAGCCAAAACAATATCAGAAGATACAGATAGTACAATATCACATATAGCAGTAAGAAATATAGTAATAGAATTAGGTAAGAAAATAAAAGCAATAGAAGAAGAAAAAATAAAATTATATGAAGAAGGAAAAATAGAAGGTTCAAAGGAAGTAAAATATGTATTTTGCGAACATGATGGAATATATATCAAGAAGCAAAAAACGAAGAAACACAAAGGAAAGAAGAAATTTAAAGTAAAACATTTCAAAAAGAAAAAAAGGAAAAAGAAGAAAAATGGAATAGAATTAAAAGTAGCAGTAATACATGAAGGAAAAGAGCCAAGATATACAAATGATTACAAATTAAA
>CANSII010000068.1 GCA_947646915.1 uncultured Clostridium sp.
GACTGCCTAAACTTTTTGCCTTTTCCACTTCTGCTTAAGTGTGCGCATATGCCTTCATTTCCTGAACAGCCTTTTCCATATATACCCTTTTCCATTCAAGCTGAATTGTTGCTTGTTTTAGCTCTTGTAGGCGTTTATCTGTGTATTTCTCCATCCAGTCCATAAGGAAAGAGGGGAGCAGTTTTTCAGGTATCTTCCCAAAGATAGTGAATAAAGTATCTTCGGCTTTACTGTGTAAGCAGTGAATAAGTTCTTTTGATTTCTTGTGTGGTGTAATTTCGATATTAATATGAATCAGCTCCTTTGATATGTGGTGTGGTTTTTGTACAAGTATAATTATATTTTAGCTGAAGAAGGACAGATATACAAGGGGAATTTGAAAAATTGTGAATATTGATTTGTGAAGAGTGGCAGCAGAGATAAATTCATATATAAATAATAAGGATTAAGTTTTATTCATCATTGTATTGAGTTCACTTAATTGTTAAAATTTTAACAATATGTAGTATAGTTCGGAAATAGATGTACATAGAATAGTAGAGATATGAAAAATATCCTTATTTTTAAAGGGTTTCAGTGGTTACTTGTGGATTTTCCATAAGTAGAGCCGTTATTTTTTATCAAAGATTGTTAAATATTTAACAAGTTCGGATAGATATTAATATACCTGTATGGGGTACATAAAATCCTATTAAAAAGATATGATATAAGACGCTCGGTAAATGATTCGGGGTATTGGTGGAAGAAGTGGGATAGAATATTGATATAGTAGGGACAGAGGTATAGTTTGAGTAAGTGGATTTATAGGGGTATGGGGTATGTTTGGATTAGGGAGAAAGGCTGAAAAATCAAGGAATAGGAGAGATTTTTTGAATTGTGGGTTTTGGTGTTCGGTAAGGTGGGGAAAGTTTGGTGATAAAGATAGAATTTATAAAAAATTTAGAATTTTTGTCTAAATTTTACAAAGTATGGTGTAGCCATATTGTTTTGTTAAGTATGGAGATTATAATAAGTGTTATATTAATCAGAATGGAGTATGGACAAAACCAACATTAATAAGTAAAGCAATTTTATTTAAAAATACGGAGGAAATTACAAATGGATATATTAGTCATAGGAAATGGATTTGATTTGGCTCATGGATTACAAACAAAGTATGCTGATTTTTTAGAATAGTTAAAAGAAATAATAAAAATAGGAAAATTAATAAATTTATCTAATAAAAAATATTATAGTTCATACGATAAAGAAAATTATGAATTAGAAAAACCTAATTTTGACTTAGTGAATAATAAAAAATCAGAAAAATATGCAATTAGATTTAATGATAACATAAAAGAATATATTGATTGTGGAGTTTATGACAATATTTCGGATTATTTAGAATATAGGGATTATTATGATGAGGAGAGACAAAGGGATATTTTAAATGAAAATCATGAGTTAAAAAATTGGATTTTAAAAATAAATAAAAATTTTGACTTTAATTGAGATATGTATGATATTAATTCTGATATAGGAGAATATTTTAATTTTGTTTGGGGATATACCCAAATACTTAAGGACAATTTATTTGATGCTATTTTGGAAATTATAAAATGGGATGACAGTTTTGAATTCTATAATAGTCAAAAAATTAAAAAAGTGATAGGTTATTTATCTAATGAAAAAGTAACAGAAATTTTTTCTTTATTAGAAAACAATTTTTGGATAAACTATTTTTTGAAAAATATGGAAAATATAAATGAAAATTGGATAGATTTTGAAAAAGGAATATCTGATTTTGTGAAAAAAGTAAATACTCAGAATTTTTGGTCAATATATGAAAAATATTGTTCAAGTTCAAAGTATTTAAAAAGCGAAGAATTAATTGAAGTATTGGAATATGATTTAAAAAGGGTTGTTTTGTTATTAGAAATGTATTTATATTTATATATTTCTCATGAAAAAATTTCAAAAAGTTCAAAGGATATTAGTAATTTAAATATAAATTGCGTTTTGTCATTTAATTATACAAATATATATGGAAAAGAGAAAAATATAGAGTATGATTATATACATGGCAAAGCCGATATAAATAATACAATAGAAACAAATAATATGGTACTTGGTATTGATGAATACCTTCCAGAAGATAGAAAAAATACAGATATAGAATTTATTGCTTTCAAGAAATTCTATCAAAGAATATATAAACAAACAGGATGTAAATATAAGCAATGGGTAGATGAAATCAAAGAAAGCGAAGAAGAAACTGAAGAAAGGTTAAGGAAGAAATTTCCTACACAAATACCTTTTGAAAAGTTTAATAATAAGCATTATCTTTATATTTTTGGTCATTCCTTAGATGTGACGGATGGAGATGTTCTTAGAGATTTGATTTTGAATGATAATGTATATACAACAATATTCTATCACAATAAAGATGTGATGGGACAACAAATAGCGAATCTTGTTAAAGTAATTGGGCAAGATGAATTGATTAGAAGGACTGGCGGAAGTACAAAGACAATAGAATTTAGACAGCAGCAAGATATGGTGCCAACATAGAGATGTATGAGTTTGTTTTTATAGAGCTGTGGATAGTATAATCAGACATAAAAAGATAAATATAGAATAATAAGAGGAACTGTAATGTTTGAAAAATATAATATTAAAGAAATTAGAATACTTACAACAAGTTCAGAATTAGAGTTTGAAACAGAAGATGACATTAGAGAATATTTGAGATATACTTTACCAAAAAATTGCGAAGGTAGATATTATTACAGAAGAAAGGGGATAGTAATAGATAAAGAAGACCAAAAAAATATGTTAGTTCTATTCTGGTATAGAAATAAGGGAATAGGATGTGGAGTAATGTATCATAGAGAACCAGAGGATACTGGAATATCTAAGGGATATTTGTGCTTTTATCCCGAAACAATTTTTAATATTAGTGACATTACTGAAGAGGAAATACATCGCTTTTCAAGTATTCCTAAAGAGATTAAACAAGGTTCCCCAAAAATTGATATAAAAGCCTTGAAAGACATATTGAACTTGATTTATGAAAAATGGAGGGACTATAAGGATTAGACATAATATTTCGATTGTGACCAGTTTCAACAAAAAATAAAGCATTTTTATACATAAATTTTTTTCCATATTGAAATACCAACATTCCCTTAATGGGACCACATCAAAACCCTTATATTACAAGGCTTTTTCACACATTTCACTTTCAAAACAAGCGGTTTAGTGACCACTACAATAAGACAGAATTAATCAAAACAGTTTTAACTAAAAAATGAAAACTTGATTCACCAAAACGGGGGAACATAAAACTATCTTCAAATTTTTGAATAATCCTGAATAGATTTCAGTAAATTTACTAAAAACAGAAACAATAGGTTATGCAGGGCAGCAAAAGAGTGTTCAAAAAATTGCCGTTGCTGAGAAATACGACCCATTTACAAAAAACAGGCAAAAAGGAATTTAATAACATCAACTGGAGGTGCCAATCCACAGCCTTTACTAAATTTGGTAAACCCCGAAAATAAAGTTTATACAACTAAGAAGTTGGCTGATATAGCTGGTGTAAGCAAAGAAACATATCGTATGGGAGCGAAAGTTATCAATTCAAATAATGAAGATGTAAAACAGCGTGTTTTATCTGGTGAGACTTGATTTGTTAAAACTGGCGAATCAAAATTTTGATGAAAAACTGAAAGTAACTGCCAGTGACCTTAAACTTCAACCTATACAAATTAAAAATGAGAATGCCGAAACATCCTCATCAAAGCATTGACTTTTTAAAGTTTTTGCTTTATAATCAGTGTAGAAGGTAATGAGGACATTGAGACATCCCTATTACCCTAGACGGAAACTTGATGTGATAACAAAAAAGTTACAACAGTGCAAGCTATCCCCTATTGCGAGTAGAGGATAGCTTTTTTCTGTCTATTTACGGTTGTTGTGATTATCTATGTAGGTCAAAGCTGCAAATACAACTAAGAGCAATGTTAAAATTTCTAACGTATTCATAGTAACCCCCTTTCCGTTTCCGAAAAGGGCAACCAAGGAACTATCCTCGTACTGTCTACACTGACTGAGATTATTATACCATATACGACAGAATAAGACAATGATTATGAGAGATAGTTTCACAAATTCCATACAAGTAAAACCACACGAATATATTTACAAAATCGTACAAATAATGTATATTAATAGTACGAAGGGAGATGATTCTATGTCTATTACAGCAACAGAATTGAAGCAAAATTTAGGGAAATACCTCTTACTTTCTGCACAGGAAGATATTTACATCACAAAAAACGGGAAAATAGTTGCTAAGCTAACAAACCCATATCAGGATAGAGTGGACACAGCCAAGTCTTTATTTGGCATACTACCTGAAAATGCCAGTATAGAGGATAGCAAAAAAGAAAGGCTGGAAGCAAAGTAATGAAAATACTTGTAGATACAAATATCATTGTGGATGCATTAACAGGAAGGAAACCTTTTAAAGAAACGGCAGAGCAGATATTTATGTTAGCTGCCAATCAAGTCGAAGATATGTATATCACAGCCAGTTCAGCGACAGATATTTATTATTTGATAAGAAAACATCTGAAAAGTACAGAAAAAGCAAAAGAAGCAATGAAAAAGTTATATAGTTTGTTTCATATTTTAGATGTAACTGCGATTGATTGCAGGGAGGCATTACTAATAGATATAAAGGACTATGAGGATGCAGTTATTTCATGTTGTGCAAATCACAACAAAATTGATTATATTGTCACAAGAAATATAAAAGATTATACTCAATCTAAAGTAGAGGCTATTCTACCAGACAAATTTATAAGTATGCTTTCTCAGAATGATGAATAAAAGGACAAGGAAGTTTTTCCGAGTCCTTTTTTAATTTTACGATGTAAGATAAGAATTACATACTTCATAAAAGAATAATTCAAAATAGATACTACTCTCTTGATAATATATACATGTAATGATATAATATGTAATACATGGAAGAATGTATAAATTCTGGTGAAATCAGCATGGAATCTGATAAAGCATTTTCAAATGATATTGAAGATAATATATATAATTATTTAAGAGAAATAATGTATGCCTGATTTCTATATCACATTTCACAGAATTTGTCAAGTACAAAAAAATTGAAAATAGGTATTACATAGAGAAAGAACACTATATATAGATGAATAAATCTATATAGTGTTTTTTTGTTTGCCAAAAACAATAATGCATAAAAAACTTACAAAAAAATGGAGAATTGTTAAGTGTAAGAAATTTCTGTCGGCGTAAAAGTCAAAAGCACATATTCATGAAAAATTATTTCAAGAAAAGAGAATGTATCAGTAAGGGCATTACAGTAAATTTTTATCCAGAAAGTGAAAAATTTCTTCACAGACAGAAAAAGAAGTACAAAAAAGATAAAAATATTTATCAAATGTAGAAGTAAATAACAAGTGGGATAGCATTTTGCGACCACATCTATCAAAAATGTAAAGGAGGGTTTTGTAATGAGAAAAACATAGAAGCGATTAAAGAAGATAGTAGAGTAACAGCAGATAAATCATTTGAGATAGTCTATGGTTATGCCCTTACATAGCTTAGTTGAAATTACTTTACGCCAATTACTTCATATTTTATAGCTGCCTGATGAAGATAAGATATGGCTATGAAAGTAAATCAGTATAAAGGCACAACAAAATGTAGAAGTAGCTATTATGAGTAGCATTTCATAGTAGATACTGCCAAAAAAATATTTATACAAAAAGGAGATTTTACAATGGAATTGACAGAATTATTGAAAGCATTGGTTGAACACAACAAAACAGAGAAGGGTTATCAGATTCATTTAAACAGCGGAAATCTGGATAGCAACAGCAGCAAACATACAGATGTTGAGTTTGGGGACTTGTATTTTTCAGAGTGCAGAGCATTAAAGGAATCGCCGTTCCTTTGTTTTGGGAATGTGAACAGAAAACCGGTTAGCCAGTCAGAAGATGGCACAGACATATATCCTTTAGAAACCAACTGCAACATGTTTATTGATTTGAGCAAGATAGAGAAGATTGAAGATGTAGAAGATTTTCAGGACTGGTTTGTGTTCCCATCTGAAAGGCATATGCGCACACTTAAGCAGAAGTGGAAAAGGCAAAAAGTTTAGGCAGTC
>CANSII010000069.1 GCA_947646915.1 uncultured Clostridium sp.
AAAATGACAGTAGGCTCTAGTCTTAATAGTTCAGAATCAATTGCTTTTTCCATTAAGATTTTAACAGAATTTAAACATTCTACATTAAGTCTTGGTGTCATTTTAATAACATCTTTGATTGCTTGAATTTGTGCTTCAGACATAAATATCAGCTCCTTTCTTTAAATTTATGTATTTATTATAGCAAGTTCATAGCGAATTTACAATCCTTATTTTGGATTTATTAGAATTTGACTTTAAAAGTTGTTGCAATTTCAAATATTCTATATTTGGGATAAGAATTATACTAAAAGTTTAAATCGCTTTAAATTTATAATAAATATCAATATTATCATCATCTATTTCAATTTTATCAATTAATTTTAAAAGAAAATTTCTATCCACGTTATTTTCATTAAAATCTACTAATTCTTTCACATTACAGATTAAATCTTCTTTTTTTATTGTATTTTTATTAATCTCTTTTTCCTTTTGAAATCGATTTAGTAAGGTCTTTTTATCTGTTTCATATTGTTTAGAAAGTTTAATAAATAAATCTTCTGTTATAATTCCTTTTACTTTATCCTCGTATAAAGATTGAATTAAGTTATCCTTTTCTGCTATTTTAGAATCTAAATAATCTAATTTTTTATTATCTGTTTGTGTATTAGGACAGATATATTCTAATTCTTCGTATTTTAGAAAATTAGCAACGTTTTCTTTTAAACTAGTAATTACACTATCAATTAAAGTATCTTCTCTTAAATGGATATTTGAGCAAAATTCACTACCATTTCTTTTATAAGAAGAACACACACATCTAAAATATTTTCCATGATTTTTATTATAGATTATTTTTGATTTACACTTTTTGCATAAAACTAGCCCTTGTAATAAATGTGGAGAAGAAGCAGTATAATTCCATTCATTTGATTTTTTGTCAAGCATAATTTGAACACTATTAAAAATATTTCTATCAATGATTGGTTCATGATTATTTTCAATAATGATATGTTGCTGTTTTGGTACATCAATAATTTTTTTTGTTTTATAATTTAATTTGCTATACTTGTGTTGTACTAAATCACCTGTATAAATTCTATCTCTAAGAATTTTGGAAATCATAGTTGTACTCCATAAATTAGTTTTATTATTTGGATTAAAATAGTTTGTCGTTTTTCTTTTATAGGCAAGTGGTGTTAGTATTTTATTATTATTTAGATATCTACATATTTCAGTTTTATTGTTTCCAGCATAATACATTTCAAATATTTTTTGAACAATAGGAGAGACTTCATAATCTACTAAAATGATATTTTTGTCTTTGTCATCTTTTTTATAGCCATAGGGTAAAAAAGATTTAATGTTTTGTCCGCTAGATGCTTTTGTTAGCAAACTGGAACGAACTTTTTTTGAAATGTCTTTTGCATACATATCATTAAAAACTGATTTGAATGGTGTCATATCATTATTTGTGTTATTATTGTCAAATGTATCAATTCCATCATTTAAAGCAATATATCTTACATTTTTTAATGGAAAGTATTTTTCTAAATAATAACCTGTTTCAATATAATCTCTGCCAAGTCTTGATAAATCCTTTGTAATGACTAAATTTACATTACCAAGTTCAATATCATTGATTAAATTTTTAAAATCTGGTCTATTAAAATTTGTACCAGTAAATCCATCATCTACATATATTTTAAATAAAGTCCAACCTTGACTCTTTATATAGTTTGTAAGTAACTTTTTTTGAGTATCAATACTTTCAGATTCTTTGTCTTTTTCATCTTCTCTTGAAAGTCTTGTGTAAATTCCTACTTTAAAATAAGTAGGAGGGAAGTTATAGTTTAACTCTTGCATTTAGCCTCCTTCCCAGAGTTTAAATTTACGATAACTATTTATTTATACCTTTATATTTTATTTCATTTTTATCATTATTTAAATTCCAAAAAAAATAATTTTCGTTTAGCCATTCTTGCATTAATTCTGTAAGTGTTACACTGTTTTCACTGTATATATTTGTTACTTTAGGTTGTAATGTATTTTTTTGCATTAAATCACCTTCTACATAAGTTTATGAACGAAAAAAAATAAATATAAATTGTCCGAAAATAATTTATATTTATTCATTTTTGTTCAAAATGTGTTTACTTATTTTTTTATATGGTTTTGTAGTAGCAATCTGCATGTTAATTGTTACTACATAGATTATATAACATCTTAATTGTTTTGAAAATATATACATGTAAATTTTTTAAATGCTTATGTTTCAAAGGTTATAGAGGAAAAATATATCCACTTTAATATAAAAGGGGAAAATACAAAAAAATTATTTTTACTGATTGAAATTATTATTAATTTATGCTATTATTATATAGGAACAGTCAGTTAATGTAGCATACAAAAAGTTGGAGGTATTCTTATGAATCAATATCGGAAAGATTTACAACAATTTGACATGAAATGCCTTGATGAAATGCGTAGATTGCGAAAGGGCGATAAATGTTATTTCAGTGCAGGGGCTAATTCAAGTTTTTGGGATGAGCTTGAAGCTATTCTTAAAAACCCTGAAAACATATGTAATATATGGGAGAAAAAGCAGAACGATGATGTTGTTCTTGGAGAAGTATGGTATCAGAAGGTAGGAGAATTTCATTACAAACATACAGTACATGTATTTGAGTATATGTATGTAGAATCCGAAAATCTGGTAATCGACTGGCATGGACACAATAAACAGATTCATGAGGGAAAGCAAGTTAGGAAAACAAGAGAATTCTATATTTTTCCTGATGGTAGGATTGAAATGTGTGGAAAAGATTGTAAGCACAGATTAATCAACAACTATGGGAAGCCTATTTATGTTCTTTCACTGAAAATCTGTAGCAACGGAAACCATTAAATTAATCCAACATATTGAATAACTAATATTCAATACAAAACAGCATTCTTAGACATATTTGTCAAAGGATGCTGTTTTGATAATCATTGCAGTTCATATTCTTTTATTTCACAATTTTTTAATTCTCTATTTAAGAATTTACCATCAGCTATTCCATTAAAATAACCATTAAATGCTTTTGATACTCCACTATGAGCTACAATCAAAACATTTTCATAATCCTTTGTTTTTAGCTCATCTAAAAAATTGTAAACACGATTAAAAAATTCTTTAATGTTTTCACTTGTACCATATTGAATAGTTGTATAATAAGTCCAATATTCTTCTCTATTTGTTACCTCAATAGGTTGTCCACTTAAATTTCCTGGATCTCATTCTTTAAGCCTGTCATCTATTATTATATTTTTATTATCAATATTAATAATATCCGCAGTATGCTTTGCTCTTGATAATGGGGAACATATAATAAAATCATATTTTATAGCTTTAATTTTTTCTTTTAATTCTTCAGCTTGCTTTATTCCTGTTTCATTTAAGTCTTCATCTTCTCTGTTATACAATCCATATAAATTATGATTTACTTCTCCATGTCTTACTAAATATAATTTCATTTTTAAATCCTTTCTTTATAGTTCATAATCATAAATTTTACAATTTTCATTAATATTAGATGAATTCCCATTGTCTGGTATTCCATTGAAATACCAATAAATCGCTCTTGATATTCCTCCATGTGTAACTAATAAAATATTATCATTACTATTACTTGATTTTAATTCATTTAGAAAATTGGATATCCTTTCATATACACTTTTCATAGTTTCTAATTCTGGATATAGTCTATCTGAATTATAATTCCAAAATTCATCCCATTTAAGTTGATGGAAAGGGACTTTTTCATATATTCCCATATTTCGTTCTTTTATTCTATTTTCAATTATCACAGGAATATTTTTATTTAATCCAAATAATTTTAATGTATGTCTTGCTCTTGGTATTGGAGAACAAAATATTTTATTAATATTTAACTTTTTAATAGCTCTTCCAACTGCTATAGCCTGTTGGATACCTGTTTCATTTAATGGCTCATCTTCAGTTGCTATAATTTCATTTTTACCCATATTAGTTTCACCGTGTCTAATTACATATAATTTCATTATAAATCTCCTAATTATTTAAATAAATTTTAATAGTATGTTATCATAAAAAATCCATATCTTCAACAAATTTTTACATTAATTTTAATCATCCACATATCCATATCAAAACCACTAACAATATACACACTTAATTTTGTGAAAGTCCCTTTTCCTGTATCATACCCTTTAAACTCCAAACAACTTTTTTTGAGTTTTTGTTTATTTTTAGCATATTAGGAACTTGTCAAAATATCCACTTTAAAGACATGAAAAAAAGCCCCAAGTGGATATATTAAAGGTATCCATTTGAAGCCTATTTTATAGCCACTTTAATAATAAATATGGATATAAAAATTGTATAAACAAATAGTTCCTCCAAACAAAACGAAAACTGGCCTTGGGAAAGGGGGAATTTCTAATGTGGACTTATAATAAAACATTACAATATCCTGTTAATATAAAATGTACTGATCCTAAATTAGCAAAAGTAATTATTTCTCAATATGGTGGTCCAGATGGGGAACTTGCTGCTTCTTTAAGATATTTATCTCAAAGATTTGGTATGCCAGATCAAAATTCAAAGGCAGTATTAAATGATATTGGTACTGAAGAATGAGTTCCGTTATGTTGTCAATAGCTAAAGACAGTTATTACAACCTTAGCTATTGACTGTAAAATATTATTAGTATGAATAAATTTATATTGTTGGTAGTTGTTATAAAGCTTGTTAATTCTTTACAATTTTATGCAAATGTGATAAAATCTATATATGAAGGTTCTTTTGAAGAACGGCCTTCCAAACAATTGGAGGGCACATAGTCCTCAGTTGTTTAAAATAATTATAATAAATAATACGGAGGACTCTACTATGTCTAGACCAAAAGGAATAATCGAACCAATGGCAATATCTTATGGAATTATTATTGCAGTTCCTATTGAAACTTTTACATTCGACTTTCAACGCAATATTTATGAATGTGAGAAATACGTTATAGAAAAAAGAGATAAAGCTGTTGATATGGTTGAGAAAAAAGCTTTCGACAAGTGTAGAGTGGTACTTCAATGGGCTATCGCCTGTAGTGCTTCTTTGAATAAAGCTGAATTCTCAATATATAACACAATAGACTTTTCCTTTTCATTCGATGACTTTGATACTATGTTAAAGTTTAAAGAGGAACTCAATACTCATATTGATAATTTTATGATATTCTAATTGGTTCAAAAGCATGAGAGTGTGTAGTTAAATGATGACTGCACACCCTTTTTTTTTCTTCTAATGTTAAATTTTAGGTATCTTTGGATATATATGTAGTTCAAAATTAGTAGGTGCAGCCTCTTTTTTTATTGCTTTCTCTGTTTTTAAATATGTAACTTTTGTGATAATACTTTTTAATAAAATATTTTTATCTTCTGCAGTTTCCAACTTACCATACAAATCAATCACATTCTCTAATTTAGGTATCACAGTTTCTTTTTCATTTTGCATATCAATATTTTTCTGTAATAATGAGTTATATTCCTCTAGTTTATTTTCTAAACTTTTAATATTGTCTTTTATAGTTTTTGAACGATTAATAAATTCATCTCGGTTGTAAATACCATTTTCTAAAAAGTCATAAATTTTATCTAGTTTAGTATTTTCTCTTTCCAATTCTTTTTTTGCCGAAACAATAGACTTTTCAATTAACTTATTATTTTCAGCATTTGAATTATTCTTAACTTCGTAATCTACTTTATAATTCTCAAGCCATATTTTTAAAGCTTCAATTATCTTATCTTCTACAATATAAAGTTTAGAACTTACATTATCACATTTTGAATTAGAACACATAAGAGTTGCAAGTTTGTTTGCTTTAGAATATGGTCTCCTTTGCATAGGTTTACCACATTTTTCACAAAAGACTAATCCTACTAATGGATTTTGAATTTGATGGCTATGTTTCACTTTTGGAGCATTTTGTTTTCTTTTTTCTTGAACTAATTTCCATGTCTTATTATTAATAATGGGTTCATGTAATCCATCATAAATTAAATAATCTTGATTACGAGGTCTACTAATGA
>CANSII010000070.1 GCA_947646915.1 uncultured Clostridium sp.
TAAATAAATAATGTAATGTCTTTAGTTCTGTTTTTGTTAATTCTATTATTTTTTCTTTATAAATTATTGTTGACTTTAAAACATCTAAGCTAATTCCTTTATATTGTATTTTGCTTTCTTTTTCACCTTTAGAATATGTTCTATTTAGTAAATTTTGTATTCTTGCAAGTAATATTGGTACATTATATGGTTTTTCTATATAATCATCTCCACCTAGCATAATGCCATTTAATTCATCCATTGAGCTATTTCTACTTGTTACAAATACAATAGGAATTTTAGATTTTGCTCTTACTTTACTACATATTTCAAATCCACTCTTGCCTGGTAAGTTAATGTCTAATAATACTAAATGAGCTTGTTCTTCTATTATTTTATTTTCTAAATTTTCAAATTCTGAAATTGCCTCTACTTCATAACCACTATTTTGTAATAATATTTTTAGTTCTTCTCGTATTTCTTTATCATCTTCTATAATAATAATTTTAAACATATTTATATTCTCCCTTTGTGATTATACCACTTTTGCTCTACTTTTAAAACACTCATAAATTATTTACAAACCTCTCGTTTATTTGCAAATATTTTGTCCATATATTCATCTGGGTAATATTTATCTAAAAATAAGTCTAATTTACTTTCTAGAGAAATATTATTTCTTCTTTCCGTTTGTCTATTCGCTGCTATACAAGAAATTGATATGTCAAAAAGCATAAATACTACAAATATTATTGAAAATATTTTTAAACTTTTTTTATCTATTTTGCACTTCAACTTTTCTAAAAATGGATCTATATATGTAACATATAAAATTCCTGCAATTCCCCAATAACTACAATGTAATAAACTTGTCCTACCATTTATATCAAATATAAGATATGAGTAATCCCAAGATATTGTTCCAAATACTTTTTCTTGTACTAGAGAGCAGATATATTCTGTTATTCCGCCTAGTATTGCTGTAATAAAAAATATTTTTATTTTATTATCTTTCTTAATATTATTTAATATTATATAATATATAATCGCTCCTATTCCATAAACAGGTGTAAAAGGTCCATATATTAAACCTTGTCTTGATTCAAAATATCCTTTTTGAAATAAAACTACTATCATTTCAAATATATATCCTAATATACTTCCTATTATAAATAGCCAAAATACGATAATTAATTCTTTTATTAGATTCTTTTTCTCCATTTTCAATTACTCCATTTATTTTTTTATATTATATATTTATATTTCATATTTTGGTATTAATTTACCTTACATGAATCTTACATTTTTGTAAGATATGAAATATAGCACTTGAACTCAAGTGCTATTCTCTGAATTTTCCGTGGTTACATTCTTAAAATTCTTTATTTTGATATATTTTGTTTGATATTAGATATGAAATACCTAATAATATTGCAGAAATTATTGGAATTGCTATAAGTGAATAACTATCTAATCTATTTATCATATTTATAATAGATGTCATATCTACAAATTGGGCAATTAAAGCTCCTATTCCTGCTATTCCAAATACTACTGCAAATAATATTATTCTCCCATTTGTAGCTCCGAACTTGAACACTATTGGATAAAGTAAAGAAATTATAATAACACTTGATAGCATTGTTCCCATTAATGATGATATAATCTCATCTAAATTTATACTATTTGTTTTGGTATGGCTGATTCCTACACCTATAGCCAAAGCAATAACTCCTAAAATAACTGTTAAAATTATTGAAGCTATATATTTAGCTCTGACTACATTTTTTCTCCCATTGGGTAAAGTTACTGCATAAGAGTTCCAATTATTAAAATCATCATAACTAAATGTCGATATAAATAACATTATTCCTATTAGTGGAACTATAAATGTAACATCAAATGTACCTTGAAATGCTAATATTAAATAAACTATAAATATAATAACCATTGATTTTAAATTTGCTTTTATAAGTAAGAAATCTTTTTTTATTAATCCTAACATACCTTTTCCCCCTTAATTACTAATACCATCAAATCTTCTATTGTAATTTTATCTATTACACAACTATGATATTTTTTACTTGCTTGTTCTTTATCATTAACTAATATCTCATAAGCATATTTTGTTTTCTTATATGCGATAATATCTTTTTTATCAATATTTGAAAAATAATCAATATCACATTTTAAAATTCCATAATTATCAATTATTTCATCTCTTGACTTTTGTAACACTTTTTTTCCTTTATCCATAAATATAATTTCATCTGCTATATGTTCTAAATCACTTGTTATATGTGTTGATAATAATATGGAATGTTCTTCATTTTCTATAAATTTTTGAAATATCTCTAATACTTCAGATCGAACAACTGGATCTAGTCCACTTGTTGGCTCATCTAATATTAGTAGTTTTGGTTTATGAGAAATAGCTGCCACTATTTCTAACTTTTTTCTCATTCCTTTTGACATCGATTTTAAAGGTTTATTTTCTGGTAAGTCAAACTCTTTTAAATAAGAGAAATATAATTTGCTATTCCAGTTTATATATATATCTTTCATTGCATTATCTATATCTTTTGCATTTAATAATTCTGGAAAAAACATATTATCTAAAACTACCCCTATATCTTCTTTTATAGTTTTTTCTTCTTTTTTATGGTCCTTTCCAAATATTTTTATTTCTCCACTATCAATTTTTATAATATTTAGCATTGATTTTATTAATGTTGTTTTCCCTGCTCCATTTTCTCCAATAAGACCTACAATAACTCCTTTTGGTATTTTTATATCAATTTCGCCTAATTCAAATTTGTCATCATATTTCTTTTTCAAATTTTTAATTTCTATAATATTTTCCATTATATTCCCTCCCTATAAAACATTTTAAACATTTCAATCACATCATTCTCATCTATCTCAAATCTATTAGAAATATCAACAATTTTTTCCATATACATTTCTATATCTTTTTGAGCTTGTTCTTTTGCAAGTTCAGTATTTTTAGGAGCTACAAAAGTTCCTTTTCCTTGTATAGATTTTAAATATCCTTCTTTTTCTAATTCATCATAGGCTTTTTTTATAGTCATAGCACTTATTTTTATATCTTGTGCCAATACTCTGATTGATGGTAATAGCTCATCTTCATTCAGTTCTCCCTCTAGTATTTGATTTATAATAGATTTTTTTATTTGTTCATATATTGGAACAGAACTGCTATTACTAATAATCATCTTCATATTATCGCCTCCTTGTTATACAGTATATAACAGTATATAACACTTGTCAATATTTTTATTAAAATTTTTATTTATGGGTACAAAAAAGAGCAGATATTCTCTGCCTTTCGTGCTTCTATAAAATTATAATTATATCCTATTGAAAATTATAGTCTTTTCCTTCATTGATATTTTATGGGCTTCATATCCATATTCTTTTGATTCTTTCTCGTATGTTAAAAATGAATGATCTATATTAAATCCTAAAATATTTTTAATTTCTTCATAAGATAATTTATAATTAGCTTTACTATTCTTTTTTTAATAATTCCATAATGGCTCATATTTACTCATTATTTCATCTCACTTTCAACTTGTACCTTCTCGCTAACTTATTCTATTAACTTTTTAAATGAATTAGCATTTAATATAGTATTTGATACAAATTCACCTTTGTAAAAGTTAGCCCAATTATTAAATATGCAAGGTACATTTTTTGCTTTTTCTAATGAATCTATTTTTATAAAATTAATCTTAATGTTATTCTCTTTTGCATATTCTGTCAGTTCTTTCACTTCGTATTCTACATAAGGACATTCATTACTATAGTAAATAGTAAAATCTTGATTATCTATTTTCATAGTTCTTGCTATTTCATTGAATTTAGGTGTTTCACTATCTTCAAATTGTAATGCTAACAACTCATAATCGAAAATAACATCTACTACCTTAAACCCATAATGTTCAAAAAATTTCTTCTCTCCTAAAAAAGGTTTCTTATTTTTAGAAACTACAGTACATATACCACTTTTGCCTTTTTCTTTTGAATCATTTATTGCATATTCTAGTAATTCTTTTCCAATTCCTTTTCCTTTAAAACTTCCTGCTACCCATAAGCAATATATGCCCATCTTTCAATTTACTTTTAATCCATTCCTTTTTATTATTTACTCCTGCTTGATGTTTTGGATCTCCAATAGCACAACATATATGTTCTTTTTCTATATTTTCTAATGTAAAATTTATATATTTATTCATATTTTCTCTCTTTTCTATATAAAGGCTAATTGTTCTTCTTGTTTAATTTCTTTTTTATATGCCTTTACTATATCATTCATTTTATAAAGTAGTCCATACTTTTCACATTCTTCTTTAAATATTTTGTTTAAGTTTCTATTTAATGGATAACAAAAATAGTCATTTCCATAAGTTTTAATATATTTTTCTTTTATCTTAGGAAAAGTCTTATCTAATTGCTCATAAAAGTATTCTCTTTGGTTTTCTCTTAATGTAACTCCTCCCATTGAAAATACAAATTTTGCTCCATTTTCATAAGATAATCTTATTACATTTCTAATATTATCTTCCGAATCTGTTATAAATGGAATGATTGGTGTTAATAGTGTTCCAACAAATAATCCTTCTTTTGATAATTGTTTCATTGCTCTTAGTCTTTCTGAAGAAATACATACTCCTTGCTCTACTTTTTGTGATAAATTATCATCTGCTGATGTAATTGTAAATTTAAGTATTACATCTGCTTTTTTGTTTATTTCCTTAAATATGTCTATATCTCTAACTATTAAATTACTTTTTGTTTCTATTGATACTCCAAAATTATAGTATGAAATCAGTTCTAATGATTGTCTTGTTATTTCATATTGTTTTTCAAAAGGATTATAAGTATCTGACATTGCACCTATTCCTATTACACCTTTTTTTCTTTTTGATTTTAGTTCTCGATTTAATATTTCTATTTCATCCTTTTTTGCTCTTACTCTGTCAAAATCTTCTACTTGATAACAATTACTTCTACTATCACAATAAATACATTTATGACAGCAACCTTTGTATAGATTCATATTATAATCAATTCCAAACCATTCTTCTCCATGTGTTGTTCTTTGAAGTATTGTCTTTGCTTCTATAAATTCCATAATTATTCCCTTTTTCTTATTGGATGTCTTATTACTGTTTTTAATTTACTTGTTTCACATCTTCTTGGATCACTTAAATAAATTTCGTGATGAAATCTATTTTGTTTAATATCTAATTCATACCCATTTTCTATCATATATTCGTGCATTAAATTTATTGTATTTGGTTCATCATCATAAGAACCTATGTGCATACATTGAACACAAATTCCTTCATCATAAGTTAAAAATTCCACTTTTGAAAAGTCTGTTTTTTTCTTATTTGTTGCTTCCTTTATAGCCCACTCAAAATCTTCTTTTGTTACAAAGTCTGGTAATCTAATAATAGATATAAAGTTCATTTGGTCTTTATTATTATAGTCAATACTATCCTTCATTCCATCTTGCCACCAAAATCCTTCAAGTGGTGGAACTACATATTCAAAATAACCATCTATTTTATGTGTTCCTTTATAACTCATTTTTATAGTAAAAGCAATAGCATATAAAAGTCCTATTGTTTGTTTATATTCTCCATTTTCATCATTAGGATTCCCCTTACCCCTAACTGCAATATAATTCATTTTAGGAATTTTTATAATGCTCAGTTTGTTCTTTGGCATATAAAATTCCTTATATTCTTTTTTATAATCAAAAGCCATAACTTTATTCCTCCTTAAACGAAGTATATAATATCTAACTTGACAACTGTTTGTCATATTATAAATAATTTTTTAAAGTTTTTTGTAGTTTATCTTTTATTATACTTTTAGCATAACCAGGATTTAAAACTTTTGCATATTCTCCAAAAGATAAAATATAGCCATAAACCCATTCATTTTCTGGGTATTTCACTTTTATAATAAAGTTTCCATCTTCTTTTTTCGTTATTTCTTTACTTT
>CANSII010000071.1 GCA_947646915.1 uncultured Clostridium sp.
TCTTGTATCTATGTCTTCTTTATACCAATATTGATTTCCTATATTTCTGTTATATCTATCTTCATTATATATTGTTCCTTTGTAGTTTTGTACTCTGTATTCGTTATCTCCCCATTTATATGTTATTATATATTGTCCTGGTATGTATTCTTCAAATTTATATTCTCCATTTTTTGTTGTTTTTATTTGGTCTTCTATTCCATTTTGTTCTTGATTTATTTCATGTAGTGTTACTTCTACATTATTTATTGTCTTTTCTTTGTTTGGTTCATATATTCCATTTCCATTGCTTTCTTTTCCTTCTTCATTTGTCGTTGCTAGGTCTTCAAATACATTTCCTGTTAATGTTCTTTTTCCTGTTTTTACTAGTACTACTGGTGGGGCTGCATTTGTGTCATCCTCATATGTTGGTACTTTTCCTGGTGTTATGTTTCCTGGTATTGAGTCTTTGTCTACAGCTGCTACTGTCTTTAAGTTTTCTATGTTCCCAGCATTTCTATTGTTGTAATATACTGTATATGATGATATTTCTGCTATGCTGTATAATAAATATTTGGGATCTATCTTTTTTCTATCTACTGTTATTGTTTTTGCATCATTTTCTGTTTTAATTTCTATACCTGTTTCTCCTTCTTCTGCTAATGCTATTTTTACTGCTTCTTGATTCATTTTATATTGTATATAAATTACCTTTGTCTCTGCTGTTTCTAATATTATACCTTTATTTGTTTTTATTTCTACTGTTTTGTATTTTTTGTCAGATGTAAAACTTTCTTGACCATATGTTAATCCTCTGTATTCTTGCCCTATCTCTAGATCTCCTTGCTCATTTATTCTGCTTCCAACTTTGTTTACTTGATATCTAGTATCATAATAGTTTTGTATAGTGTTTATTTGTCCTATATATGTTGTTTCACTTTTTAATGATATTTTGTAATTTAGATATACTTCTAATTCTTTACTTTTGTCTTTTTCATATGTATAATCTGCATCTGATTTATATATTGCATCTGCATATGTTGGTATATTTTCATCTTTAAATTTCACTCCTATGTCCCATACATTTGCTCCTTTACTCGTGTCTACTTCTCCATGATTATATATAGCCCATTGTCCATTTATTCCTACTTTTACACTTTCTAAATCTTGTGTTAGTGCAAAATCTGCTTGTGCTCTTTTATATACTCCTAAGTTTATATATCTTATTTCTAATGTATGTGCTTTTGGATCGTATTGACTTGATAGGTCATAGTTTCCTTCTGTTGTTGCATGTATTTTTTGTATATTATTTATTGTTCCTGTTCCTTCACTTCTTAATAATTTTTGTTGATTATTGCCTATATCATCATCTTGTAAATTTATGGAATCATATATTGCTTCAAAATTAGTATTTCCTTGCTCATCTAATACTCTTACTGATTGTTCATGTGGTCCTTTTGGCCCATTATTTACTACATTTTTTGAACTTGCATCTATTATATCTCTTTCTCCTTTATCTGTTGCCTTTGAACCATTTGTTTTATCCACTCTTAAGTCCACAGATTGATATATTAGTCCATCATATGTAAATTCTACATACAGTTTATCTAATTCGTCTATTGGTACTCTTCTAAATATATATTCTCCACCATCTATTCCTTCTTCTATTGTTATTTTCTTTCCATTTTCTCCATCTTGTTCTTTTTTTTGATATAATCCATATTCCCCTGTTATTGTTTCTTGTTTTTCTGTTTTTCCATTTGATAATGTTTTTATTACTACTTGTCCTGTTTCTTTATCTTTTAACACGACTTTCATATCATTATATGCCTCATCTGCTGTGTCTATTGGATTTCCATCTTTATCTTTTTCTTCTAAGTCTTTGTATAAGCAATTTATTGTTTTTGTTTTGCTTGTATGTTTGTCCTGCCATACATATCCTGATACATTTACATATTCTTGTTTATTTGGTGCAATTATTACATTATCTTTATCCATTTCCAATTTTATACTATCAGCTTCTTCTTTTACATTATAATAATTCTGTAATTCTTCTGATAAATATATTTCTTTTGCATAATATGTTTGTAATGGTATATTTATTAATTTTTCAGTTGTTCCATCGTTTCCAGTTTCAAATATCATTGCTTCATTTGGATCTATTGTCCATTGTATTCTAGCTACTTTATTTTCTCCATCTGAAACATAACTTTTTATATAATAATCTTTATAAGTTCCATCATGATATATGCCATTATAATATATTTTAAATCCAACACCTTTTTGTACTATTGGGAGTGTTGAGCTTCCTGAATTTGCATCTACTTTTCGTACTTGTAAATTTCCATAGGCTTTATTCCAAAAAGTTTTTGTTGTTTCTTTGCCTGCTTCAACTTGTACATTATTTAGTTCTGTGCTAGTTTGTAATTCTAATTTATATCCTGGTGGTGCATGAATTTCTGTTATTTTATAATTATTACCTGGCATTGTTTCCATAGCAAATCCGATTTGTGGCATTATTAATTGTTACAGTTATTTTATTGTTAATAGTATCAACAATAACCTTATTTCCATCTTCACGATTATATTTAATACTATTTGCAAAATTATTTGGACCTGTTATTTCAAATTCTGCACCTGCTATAAAATTACTTGTATCTGAATCTAACTTTTTAATAATTAACTTTCCATTTATTTTAGCATTAAATGTTATTTCATTTGAATGATTTGAGGAGTCTTGAATATTTTCTACCAAAATTAAATTTTGTTGATTATTATGTTCCAATACTACTATTCTAGCACTATATATATCATAATATCCAGTAGATACACTTACTGTTATTTCATCATCATTTGATATTAGGCTTTCAGGTATACACATATAATATTCTGTATTACCATTTGCTGTTATATCTCTTGCAGATATATATCTTCTTGTTCCATTTTCTAAGTAAAAAATCTTACTACTTTTTAAATTTCCTTTAACTCTTACATTTATATTATTTAAATTTCTTTCTATATTTGAATCTGTGAAAGTTATTGGCCCATATGACAAATAACTAATTCCATTCTCCTGATAAATTTCTTGTTTTGCTCTACTTGTGCCAATAGTAAGCTCACCCTTTACATCTTGATTCCAATAATCTGAAAAAGTCTCATCTGTAGTATTACATTCAATATTATTTTCTTCACAAATCATAGAATTTTCACCTATTGTTGAAAGAAACTCATTTGCATGCTTATATACCCACATTTGCGTTTGTGTATATATTCCACCAAAAATGCCTCCAGAACTATTCATATAATATTCTTCTAAATGCCCTTCATTATTTTTTAAAATATAAGCAAATCTTGATTTTATTTCATTTTCTTTAAAATCCTCTTTTTCACTAGATATCTCTATAACTTTTTTTACTGTCCAATCAGAAACTGGCTTTTCATATAAATTTTGTTCCTTTTCTATACAATAGTATTTAATTGGGTTATTTTTTCTATATTGATTAATAACTTCATGCTTTTCTGTCTCTTTTGTGCACCAATCATGTTTATGATTTTTGTTACAACCTGTATGACAATTATCACACCTATATCCTCCTGGAAATACCAAGCTATATTTTACATTTGTAATAACATCTCCTGGTTCAATCGACCCAAATTGATCAAGATCTTGACCTAACCCAGCATCAAATTCTTTAGCTTTTACACTTGTTGAAATACATAGAAATATAATAAAACAAAATATTATTAATACAATTCTTTTATATAATGACATTATTTCACTTCCTCTTTTTTTGTTTCTATTTTAATAAACGCATAATATATTACAATTAAAATACCTAATATCGAAGTTATAACTAATAATATATAAGAAATAATTTCACCTGTTTTTATATTTAAGATTAAATCTGCTGAGTCTTGGTCATTTTCACCCTTTACATTATTTCCCTCTGTTGAATTTATGTCTTTTAATCCTTTTTCATTATAACTTTCTGCTATTTCTGCTGTATTATTTACTAATCCTGTATTATTTGCTGTCATTGTTTTTGTTACTACTAATTTTATTTCTTTACTTTCACCTGGTCTTATTTTTTCATTTGCTAAACTTGAATTATATATATAACTTCCTGATTGATACCAGTCTGAGTTTAATTGTGAATTAAATTTAAAGTCTGTTGATAAGTAATCTACTATCTTTTTAGCATATCCTTCTACTTCTCCTACATTTGTTACTTTTATTTTATATTCTACTATTACTATTGTTCCATTGATTTGTTTTGCATGTATTTCTGCTTTTGCTAATTTTGCATTATTATATTCTGTTGTTGTTGTTCCTTGACTATTTTGTACTGTTACTCTACTTATATATTTTTCTAATTGCAAATCAAATTTTTTTGTTTCCTTTAGTCCAATATCTATATTAAAAATATCCCTATCTGAAATTTTTAATTCATCTGTAATAGCATATTCTTTACTGATACCATCAATTGTTATAAACTTAGTAAATACATCTGAATTTCTGCTCTCTAACGCACCTTCAACTTTATATTTTGTAAGTTCATATTTTTCATTGTCATATTCAAAAACTACAATATAATTTCCTTCTCCTATATTTTTTAATATAAACTCTCCCTTTTCTGATGTTTTTGCTTCTACAATATTTCCTTTTTTATCTTTTACCCAGGTATTTGTCGTTGTGTTTAATAATTTTACTTGAATATCTTTTAAAAGTGTTTCATTTGCGTCTTTTTCTCCATTATCATTTTGATCTAACCACGCTGTTCCTCTAATATTGTAATATTCCTTTTCTTCATCTTTATTATTATTTCCATTGTTATCATCTTCATTGTCATCTCCATTATTATTGTCATTGTCATTATCTTCGTTTGAATCTGCACTTATATTTGCTATGATTTTTATTTCATTTGATATAGCAATATCTTTTTTTAATATAGTTACTTTTCCATAATTGATTATCTGTTTTTCTTCAGATTCTTCTCCTTTGCTTAATTCTGCAATTATTTTTATTTTTGTTTCACTATTTGCTTTAAATGTTCTTTCTATGCTTATTTCATTATTATATGTTTTTACTTTTTTTTCATCTACATACACTTCTAATATTTTTAATTCTTGTGGTACATTATCATAAAATTTTGCACTATGTACATCTATATCACTTAAATTTTTAAGTACAAATTCATATTCTACAGTTTCACCTGATTTTATCTCAATATTTTCACTTTTTGATGTTTGCTCTAAAGTCATATATATATTATTTACTTCTACACTAATATTATTTGATTTATAGACTTCATCATTTACCTTTGTTGTTGCATTAAATGTAATATCTTGAGTTTTCTCACTATTTGTCTTTTTAACTTTTATATTACAATAAATTAATTTAAAAGAATTTGCTGATAATGTTTCTATATTTAAATAATCAATATATTCAACTTCTTGTGCTAAAACATTAATATCATCTGTTATTCCAACCCATACTATTTCTGATAATTCATTTGTATTTAATTTCAATCTTACATTTTTTATATCTGAGTTTGATACATTCTCTAATATAGCACATACTTTAACTTGAGATTCAGAATTAATATTTATACTACTATCAGTTACTCTTTTAACTGTTACTCTCAATTTTCCTTCATCTACTTGATTATTAACTTCATTACTACTTTTTAATATATTATTATAATTAACAGTTGCTTTGTTATTTAAAATTGTTCCCTGTTTAGTATTTTGATTAACTCTTACTTCATATGTATAATATTGTGTCTCACCAATTTTTATATTATCTACTGTCTTCTCTATATTTTTAGTATCTTCATATTCTTGATAATATGTTTTTTCTGTATATTCAAATTTTTCTAATGGTTCTACATATACTGTTCCTTTTGGAACATTTCCAACTATTTTTGCATTTGTTACACTCTCTGTTCCTAAATTTGTAACTGCTATTTCATATTTTA
>CANSII010000072.1 GCA_947646915.1 uncultured Clostridium sp.
TCTTCGAAATTTTCATCTGCCAAATCTTGTCTATGAAGCCATTTCGCTTCGCTCCCTTCATCGTCTTGCTTTGGAGCTATACTTTTAAGTTATACAGGAGAAAAAATTAACTTTATTATTTTTACGTATTAGAATAAGAAGGTGTTGGTCTATAAAAACAATGATTGTATATTCTTGTATGAAATGAACCAGAACCATTTACAGGAAATGTTTGACTACATGTAGGCCTAAAAGGATTTAAGTACCATAGGCATTCACCAGCTTCTTGTAATCTATTACCTGCTAAAGCCCAATCTGCTATGTTATAATGCTCGTTTGTAGGATTCATGTTATATATATTTTGAGGATTATATTGATTTCGGATAGTTTCTCTAGCACAATCAAATTGTCCTTCTTGAAAAAGAATATTTCTTATATTTCCACCTTGTGATATTCTTGAATATTCTCCAACTGGGACATTAACTCTATTCATTATTACAGAGGCAACTGCTTTCATACCATTATCGCCTTCTCCGACCAGCTTCGCATTGTATCATTCTTGCTAAAAGCTCTCTTTCTGAATAAGCCACTTTAATCACCTCTTTTAATTTTATGAATTATTGTGTATTAATGTTCTTATAATTGACAAAAAAAATTAGTTTGATATAATAAAAGAAATATGATTAGGGAGATGATTTAAATGATAGTAGCAATTGATGGACCAGCAGGTAGTGGTAAAGGTACAGTTACAAAAAGAATTGCAAAAGAATTAGGATTTATAAATTTAGATACAGGTGCAACTTATAGATGTGTAGCTTTACAAGTTTTAAGAAATAAGCTTTCAATAAAAGATGAAGAAGAGATTATAAAATTTGCAAATAATATTAAAATAACAATAGATAGCAATGGAAGTGAAGATATAATTTTTTTAAATGATGAAGATGTTAGTAAAGATATTAGAACAAAAGAAGTTACAGATATTGTGCCTCAAGTTTCTTCAATAATACCAGTAAGAAAAAGAATGGTAGAAGTTCAGAGAAATTTAGCTAAAGATAACAATGTAATTGTTGAAGGAAGAGATATTACAACAGTTGTATTTCCAAATGCAGATTTAAAAATTTATTTAGATGCAAGTGAAGAAATTAGAGCAAAAAGAAGATATAATGAAAATTTACAAAAGGGAATAAATACAACTTTTGAAGAAGTATTAGAATGTATGAAGATTAGAGATTATATTGATATACATAAAAAGTTTGGAGCTTTAAAAAAAGCTAAAGATGCAATTGTTATTGATTCAACTAATCTAAACATAGATGAAGTTGTAGATAAAATCAAGGATGAAATAAAAAAGATAAGATAAAATTTAATAAATATTTGTAAATGAAATAATAAAGAAAGTCACTTTTTTTACCAAGGCTACATAAAATATAGCAAAACACAGTGAAGGAGGTTGAAAAATGTCGACTTACATAATTAAAGGAGGAGAAAGATTAGAAGGAACAGTAAAAATATCAGGTTCAAAGAATTCTGCATTGCCAATTATTGCTGCAACAATTTTGAATGCTGGTAAAACAACTTTATATAATGTACCAAATATACAAGATACTCAGATGATGTTTAAAATTTTAAAATTATTAGGAGCAACAGTAGAAAAAAAGAATAATAAAATAGTTATAGATACTTCAAAAATAGAAAAACTAGAAATACCAAAGGATTTAATGAATAAGATGAGGTCATCTGTAATTCTTGCAGGAGCATTAATAGGAAGATATAGAAAAGCAACATTTTCTTATCCAGGAGGATGTGATATAGGAGCAAGGCCTATAGATTTACATTTAAAAGCATTTGAAAAATTAGGAATAGCAATAAATCAAAATCATGGAGATATAACATGTGAAGCAGAGAAAATAAAAGGAGAAAAAATAGACTTAGATTTTCCAAGTGTTGGAGCAACAGAAAATATAATATTAGCAAGTGTATTAGCAGAAGGAACAACAACAATAACAAATGCAGCAAGAGAGCCAGAAATAGTAGATTTACAAAACTTTCTAAATAAAATGGGAGCAAAAATTGATGGAGCAGGAACAGATGAAATACAAATTCAAGGAGTAAAAAAATTAAAAGATATTGGATATAATATAATGCCAGATAGAATAGAAACAGGCACATTTTTATGTTTAGCTGTAGCAACAAAAGGAACTCTAATATTAGAAAATACTAATGCTACACATATTACACCAATAATAAATAAATTAGAAGAAGCAGGATGCAAAATAAAAACAGAAAAAACAAGAATAGAAATAATTACACCAAAGAGAATAAAAGCTGTAGACATAAAAACAATGCCATATCCAGGTTTCCCAACTGATATGCAATCAGTATTTACATCTATGCTGACAACAGCCAAAGGCACATCAATAGTAATAGAAAATATATTTGAAAATAGATATAAATATACACAAGAGTTAAACAAAATGGGAGCCAAAATAACTGTAGAGGGAAAAAGTGCAATTGTAAGAGGTGTAAGAAGATTATATGGAACAACAGTTAAAGCAACTGATTTAAGAGGTGGTGCAGCTTTAGTATTGGCAGGTGTTATGGCTAAAGGTGAAACCATAATAGAAAATGTAGAATATATTTTAAGAGGTTATGAGTGTTTAGATAAAAAATTGTTAAATATAGGAGCAAATATAAGACTAGAAAGTATTGACTAGGAATCTATTTAGGGTACAAAATAATACTTTTTAAACATAAAAGAAGTCGGATGACAGATATCAGAACTAGAATAAAATCTTAAAAGAAATTGTTATAATTCCGACTTCCCATTTCTGATATCTACAAACTAAAACAGTACTTTATTACCCTATTAACAACTTGCAACACAAATTGTAATAAATTTAGAAAAACTATAGAAATTATAGTTTTTTTTTGATAAAATACTAATAAAAATAGCAAAAAACATTAGAGAGGGTGAAAATATGACTGAAAAACAGAGAGAAAATTTAGACAATATGTTCAAAAAAAATAATAATATAGATATTAGACAAATAGAAAAAGAAGAGAGAAAAAAATCAAAAGAACGAGAAAAAAGAATAAGAGAGAGAAAACAAATAATTCAAAATAATGATAGATTTAACAATGAAACAGAGACAGTAATAAAAATGACAAATAGAAATAACCAAAAAATTAAATCAGAAAAGGAACAGATAATTGAAAAAGCACAAAAAAGGATAAAAAATAAGAAAAAAAGAATAAACAGGATATTAAAATGGACAAGTGTTTTAGCAATTATAATTGGAGGAATAGTATTTGCATTAGTTTCACCAATTTTTAATATACAGGAAATAAAAGTTGTAAATAATGAATTAATAAATGAAGAAACAATAAAAAGCTTATCAGAATTATCAGTAGGGGAAAATCTATTTAGATTTAACACAAAAAAGATTAGTAAAAACGTAAAATCAAATGCGTATATAGAAAGTGTTAAGATACAAAGAATATTACCAAATAAAATACAAATAGAAGTACAAGAAAGAAAAAGAGAATTCAATATAGAATTTTTAAATGGTTATATATACATAAATAAGCAAGGATATATATTAGAGATTTCTAATGAAAAATTAGATAAACCAATTATACAAGGCGTATCTATACAAGATGAAAATGTTGAAGTAGGAAGTAGATTAAATTCAGAAGATCTAGAAAAGTTAGAGGATGTTATTCAAATAATTGATATATGTAAAAATTATGAATTAGATACTAAAGTTACAAGTATTGATGTTACAGATAAGAATGAATATAGCATGTATATGGAGACTGAAAAGAAAACAATATATATAGGGGATAATACAAATTTAAGCACAAAAATGTTATACATACAAGCAATATTAGAGAAAAATCAAGACAAAGAAGGTTATATATATGTAAATGGAGATGTAAATAATAATTTTAAGCCTAGATTTAGAGAAAAAGTTTAAGTTTTAATTTTTTTTAAATATTGTATCATTTAGAAAAAAGCTATATATTTTACAGTTCCGTTTTCCAAGGCGCTTATAATACTGAACAATTAAATTTTAGATACACACTATAATGGGTTCAAGTGAATAACAACTCAGGTCAAACTCACTTTAAAATATATAGCTTTTTTCTATAATTAATTATAGAAAATAAAAAACGAAAATTAAGAAAGGAAGGATTGAAAAATTTTGAAAAATAAGGTAAAAATTAGTATTGTTCTTGGAATTATGTGTTTTGCATTAACATTAGGAATCTGTATTCAAATAAAGACAGTAAAAAATATTAATGCAAAAGTATCAAAAAATTACGCAGAAAATAATCTAAGAGCTGAAGTTTTAAAATATAAAGAAAAATATGATAATTTAATACAAGAAATAGAAAAAATCAATAATCAACTTGATGAACAAATAGAAAAAGCATCTACACATAATTCCGAATTAGAAGATGGAAAGAATGAGATAGAAATAGGAAATAAAATGATTGGCCTTTCAGAAGTAAAAGGTTCAGGAGTTATAATTACAGTTGCAGATAGTGATATAGACTCTAATTTAGTATTAGATGCAAGTAATTTATTAGTACATGATAAAGATATTTTAAATATAGTAAATGAGTTAAAAAATGCTGGAGCAGAAGCAATTTCAGTAAATAATCAAAGATTGGTATTAACTACTTCAATTGTTTGTGGAGGAAATGTAATAAATATAAATGGTGAAAGAATAGGATCTCCGTTCACAATTAAAGCAATAGGTTTACCAGAAACATTAGCAAATTTAAAAAGACCAGGTGGTTATTTAAACAATTTGGAGGAAAGAAAAGTAAAAGTTAAATTAGAAAAATCAGACAATATAACAATTCCAAAATTTAATGGTATTTTTAATTTTAAATATATAAAAGATTGATATTAGAGGTTAGAGATTCGAAAATAGAAGGTGGATGTTAGAGAAAAGTAAATATGTAAAGAGAGGCGAGTTAAAAAATTGAAAAAAGGTAAAGTTACAGTTGTAATAACAATAGCAATTGCATGTTTTGCATTAGTTACTATAATGTTTATGCAATTTAAAATTATAAATCAAACAGATATAACATCAATAGAAGCTATGACAGAACAAGAATTAAGAATGGAACTTGCAACATGGAGACAAAAATATGAACAAGCACAAGAAATTTATCAAGAAAATTTAGAAAAGTTGCAAGAATATAAAGAAAAGGTAAAATCAGATGCAGAATCATCAAAATTAATAGAAAACGAATTACAACAAATTAATAAATATTTAGGAAAAACTGATGTACAAGGTGAGGGGATTATTATAAAGTTAAAAGATACAACTGATGAAGATGTAATTCCAATAACATCAGAGGATTTACTATTTATAGTTGATTATTTAAGAATTGCTGGGGCAGAAGCTATTTCAATTAATAATGAAAGAATTGTTAATATGTCTGATATTGTATATGTAAATAATACAATAATTTATGTTAATCAACAAAGAATACTGGCTCCTTATGAAATTAAGGCAATAGGAAATCCAACATATTTAGAGAGTACATTACTTGGTAATGGTGGTTATATAGATATACTAATAAATAGTGGTTTTGAGGTTGACATTACTAAAAGCAATAAAGTTACTATTAATAAATATAATAAAGAAATTGAACATAGGTATATACATTAAATACACAAATTACGTTTTCCAAGGCGTTTAAGACACAGAAAGTTCATATTATATAAACACACTATAATTGGTTAATATGAATAATAACTCAGGTCAAACTCATTTTTTCAAATTAATATTATATGGATTGATGAAATTGAAACCAAATAATATGAATTTTCAAAAATTACGTTTTCCAAGGCGTTTAAGACACAGAAAGTTCATATTATATAAACACA
>CANSII010000073.1 GCA_947646915.1 uncultured Clostridium sp.
TTACTGCATTTGCACACAACATTATTACATTTGCCATTGTTAATGTAATTATTAACATTATTATTGTAATGACTTTGATTAATTTATGTTTCATAATATACCTCCTTTTTTTGTATAACATTATACAAAAATACATTACCCCTTAATTTAATATTACAATCAGCATTAATCAAAGTCAATAATCACTTTTTTCCAATTTTGTTTATATTTACGGATACTTATTTCGACCTTTTTTTACATTTTTGTTAAATTTGTATTACTTAATTGTTACAGTTATTTTTATATTTACAAAAGAGAGGCATTTTTAAAATATTATTACTTTTTAGATTTCTTTACATGTCTCATCTTTCCTATTATAAAAAAATGTACCCTGTAAAATATATACTTACATGGTACATTTTTATTTTAAAATATAATTTTTTAATTTATTGTAACGAATTTTTAACTGCATCAATCTCCATTACAGTAGCCTTTTGTGCAGGTTGATAATAACCTTTATTTTGAGCTATTTTAAATAATTCAAATTGAAAACTTTCATCATTATTTCTAATTTGTTGTAAAGTTTGTCTTAAGTTCATATTCTCTGCTTCAGTAATAGCTGTTTGATATGCTGTTAAATCTGCTTTAACCCCTGCTAATATATCATTAACCATAGTTTTCTCATCCATTTTCTACACCTCCATTAGTTATTTAAAAAAGACATTAATTTTTGTTTAGTATTTAAAGCATCTTGAGCTGATTTAGTAAATATTTGTTTAATTTGTGGATCAACAGCTTGAGCTGAAAATGTATTTAATTTTTGATATGCTGTTTCATGTGCTCCTATTAGATGTCTTAAATGTTGTAATTCTAATTGATTTAAATCTGCCATTTTTGTCATTCCTTTCATTATTTTTTTCTTTTTATATTATTTACTTATTTATTTTTATTATTCAAAAATTACTAAATTTATTAGAAGAATAATTAAGAAATTGGAAAAATACTTAATTAACTTTATACAGCAAAAAAATAGCAAAGGGGAATATAGATAATTCCCCCCGCTATTTTTATAACAAGTTGTAATTTTTGTATATGCTCAAGCTCAAAAGATATCTTACATCGGCTATTTGTCTCTCTGTTAGTTTTTCTAGATTAATACTTCAAAATAATGAAACTTACACCAATCTATAATATTTCTAAATTAGCAAACTTTGCCATTAATCTTTTATGTCCTACTTTATCAAAATTAATATCAACTTTTAAATCATCACCTTCAGGTTCTACTACATCAATAATACCCTCACCGAACTTTTTATGAAATACCTTAACCCCTGAAACATATTTTGATAAATCTATATTATTTGCAAATTTTTTATTTAATGAGTTTAAAAAGCTTTCTGCTGTTTTAAATGAAAAACTACTATTGTTTGAAGCATTTGCCATTACTGGTTCTCTAGAATTTACTTTATATGTTTTTATTGCTCCATTATCTTTGCTTCCATATGTCCAACTATATTTTGAGTCACTCAAAAGATTATTAGCTTCTTGGTTTTCTCCTAAAGCTTCATCATATCCATCTAATAGCTCTCTTGGTATTTCTTTTAAAAATCTTGATACTGGATTACAACTTGTAGAACCAAATATTGTTCTTTGCTTACTATATGTTAAAAAAAGATTTTCTTTTGCTCTAGTTATTCCAACATAACATAATCTTCTTTCTTCTTCTAATTCTTTTGGTTCAGATATTGATTTATATCCAGGAAAAATTCCCTCTTCCATTCCTACTAAAAATACAACTGGAAATTCCAATCCTTTTGCACTATGTAATGTCATAAGTGTAACTGTTTCGTCTGTCTCTTCTATATTGTCTACATCACTTGATAGTGTTATTCCTTCTAAAAAGTCACTTAATTTATTTTCTGCATTTTCTTCTTCAAATTCTATTGCAACTGTTAAAAATTCATCTAAGTTTTCTATTCTATTTTCTGCTTCAATTGTATTCTCATCTTTTAGGGCTTTAGTATATCCAGATTTTTTTAAAGTTTCTTTTATTAAATCAGATATTAAAAGTTTATCTTTTTTATCTCTTATTTCTTCTATTACATTTATGAATTCTCTTGAATTTAAAAATACTCTATTTAATCCATATTGATCTGCATTTTTAATTACTTCATACATTGAAATTCCACCATTAATAGAAATTTCTTCTATTTTATCTAAACTTGTTTTCCCTATCCCTCTCTTAGGCTCATTTATTATTCTTTTTAAACTTAAATTATCTGATGGATTTTGTATTAATCTTAAATATGAGATTATATCTTTTATTTCTTTTCTTTCATAGAATTTTAGTCCACCAACAATTTTATATGGTATATTTTCTCTTCTTAACATTTCTTCTATTGCTCTTGATTGTGTATTCATTCTATATAATATTGCAAAGTCTGAATATTTATAATATTCTTCTCTTTTTAGATGTTCAATTTGTTCTGCAATATATGTTCCTTCATCATATTCATTGTTAGCAGCGTATATTTTTGGTAAGTTTCCAACCTCATTTTCTGTCCATAATTGTTTTTTATATTTTACTTCATTATTTTTTATTACTGCATTTGCTGCATTTAATATATTTCCTGTACATCTATAATTTTGCTCTAATTTTATAATTTTTGTTCCTACAAAATCTTTTTCAAAATTTAATATGTTTGATATGTCTGCACCCCTAAAGCTATATATTCCTTGGTCATTATCTCCTACTACTGTTATGTTCCCATTTTTAGAAGCTAATAGTGTAACTAATGTAAACTGAGATTTATTTGTATCTTGGTATTCATCTACTAAAACATATTTGAATTTATCTGAATAATAATCCAATATATCAGGATTATCCATTAATATTTTAATTGTATAATTTATTATATCATCAAAATCTATGGCATTATTTTCTCTTAGTCTTTTTTGATATAGTTCATATACCATTGCAATTTTTTCTTTTCTAAAGTCACCGTTTGCTCTTACTTGATATTGTTCGGGTTCAAGCATCTCATTTTTTGCATTACTAATTTCAGATAATACTGATCTGTCTGTGAACATTTTATCATCTAGTCCTACTGTTTTTATACATGCCTTTATTAATGATTTTTGATCTGATGTATCAAATATGATAAATGATGAATCAAATCCTATTCTATCTATAAATTTTCTCAATATTCTTACACAAATTGAGTGAAATGTTCCCATCCATATATCTTTTGCAACATCTCCAACTAAATTTGCAATTCTCTCTTTCATTTCATTTGCAGCTTTATTTGTAAATGTTATTGCTAATATATTCCAAGGTTGTACTTTTTTTTCTCCTATTAGATATGCTATTTTATGTGTTAATACTTTCGTTTTTCCACTTCCTGCTCCTGCTATTACTAAGCATGGCCCTTCTGTATTTAATACTGCTTCATATTGTTTGTCATTTAATCCATTTAATAATTCTTGCATTTCTATCTCCCTTATAATATCGACTTTTATAATTTTAAATTTCATTTTTATTATATATTTTTCAAATAAAAAAGTCAATATAATTTAGAAAAACCACAAACATTTTTTTGCCACAATACAATTCATCGTTTTTTTAAAATATATAAAAGTTGAAAATATAATATTTAACATTAAGTTCTACATTGAGTCGTTATTTATTTTAAGTCATTCTATTGTGTATTAAAAACAAAAATGTTCAGTATCTCAAACGCCCTGTAGAACGGAAATTTTAAATATTATTTTTTCAACTTTTTTAATTAATAAATTTATTTAAGCTATAAATTTTAACTTGTTATATATTATAATTTTGTTGCAAAAATTCCAATTATAAATCCTAACATATTACCAATTGCAGACATTCTTCCTTTATATAATTTATTTGATTCTGGAATTAATTCACCTGCTACAATATATAACATTGCTCCTGCCGCAAAACTTAGGCAAATGGAAATTACAGATTCTGATATAGATCCTACTATTGCTCCAAAAAATGCTCCTACTCCTGTTGTTATACCTGATAATATTACATAAAGAATTACTTTCGATTTTTTCATTCCTCCATTTTTCATAGGTATTGCCATAGATATTCCTTCTGGTATGTCATGTAAGCAAATTGCTATAGCTAAACTCAAACCCAACTTAAGAGAAGCCTCAAAGCCAGAACCAATAGCTAATCCTTCAGGAAAATTATGTATTGCTAAACCAATAGAAACTATTATACCTGTTTTCAACAAATTATTTTTTTCACTTTTTTCTGTAGAATTTACATTAAATCTCTTTTGCACAATAATATCACAAAAAATCATTGAAATAATTCCTAATAATATTCCAAAAATAATTCCATAAATACTGCTAATCCCTAAGGCTTCTGGTATCAAATCAAAACAGATTACAGCCATCATTAATCCTGATGCAAATGATAATATGAAACTTAAAAATTTATTAGAATTTTTGTTTATTACTATACCTAAAAATCCACCTAATGTTGTTCCAAATGTACCAAAAAATAAACCTAATAATGTTGTTTTTAAAATTTCATTCACTTAAAAAACTCCTTTATAATAATTTTTTAATAGTTTATTATAGGGAGTTTAATTTTATTCTTCATTACCTTTTAATCTTTCAGCTCTATCAGCAGCAATTAAATTATCAACCATTTCGTCAATATCTCCATTTAAAAAATTTTCCATTTGGTAAATACTCATTCCTATTCTATGATCTGTTATTCTACCTTGAGGATAATTATATGTTCTTATCTTTTCGCTCCTATCTCCTGAACCAACTTGAGATTTTCTTGCATTCGCAACTTCACTATCTTGTTTTTGTTTTTCAATTTCGTATAATTTTGTTCTAAGCATTTTCATTGCATTATCTCTATTTTGGAATTGAGATCTTTCAGTTTGACATTCTACAACTATTCCTGTAGGTTCATGTATAAGTCTTACAGCTGATGATGTTTTATTAATATGTTGTCCTCCTGCTCCTGATGAACGGAAAACTTCCATTTTTATATCTGCTGGATTAATTTCAATTTCTACATCCTCAACAACTGGAAGTACTGCAACCGTAGCAGTTGATGTATGAATTCTACCACTACTTTCTGTATCTGGCACTCTTTGAACTCTATGTACACCACTTTCAAATTTAAGTCTACTATATACACCTTTTCCAGTTACCATAAATGTTATTTCTTTATATCCTCCTAAACCTGTTTCATTTTCATTTAGTATTTCCATTTTCCAATGTTTTTTTTCTGAATACATCGTATACATCCTAAATAATGTTCCAGCAAATAAAGCTGCCTCTTCTCCTCCTGCTCCTGCTCTAATTTCACATATAATATTTTTATCATCATCAGGATCTTTTGGTATTAATAAATATTTTAATTCTTCTTCTATTTTAGGTAATTTTTCTTTATTATCATAATACTCTATTTCTGCTAATTCTTTTAATTCCTTGTCTTCCATCATTTCTTTTGCTTCATCCATAGCTTCTTTTACTTTTTTATATTCTCTAAATTTTATTACTACATCTTCTATACTTGCATGTTCTTTTATGGCTTTTTGCCATTCAGTTTGATTTGATATTACTTCTGGGTCACTTATCATTTTTGTTAATTCTTCATATCTCTTTTCAACTGCTTCTAATTTCTCAAACATAAATATTCTCCCTCACTTTTAAACTTTATGTATTATACTATGTATTTGCCTTTTTTTCAAGTGGTTTTGATATTGATGATAGCATAAATTTTTTGTAGGAAAACTTTTTACTAAAATCATAAATTTATTTT
>CANSII010000074.1 GCA_947646915.1 uncultured Clostridium sp.
TTGCAATTTTATCTGCAAATTCTTTTTCTACTTCATATTTTACATATGGATCATTGTTTGAATAAAAACATATTATTCCATCTGCATATTGTTTTACATCTTCTAAATTGTCAAAATACATTGATTTATTTACTGTATCGTATTCATCATTTATTCCTAAATAGTTATTAAATCCACATACAAATATTAATTTTTTCACTTTTAATTTATTCTCTACTAAAAATTTACAAACAAATACTGGTGCAATACTATGTGCTATTATTGTTGTGTTTTCATTGATTAATCCTAAATCTAAATAATATTTAAGTAGTTTAGTCCAATTTTCATAATTTTGATAACCTACTCCTATTGGAAATTGTGGTACATATACTTGTTTTCCATCATCTGCTATAAAATCTTGTAACCAACTAAACCAATTTCCAAATGGACTTCCAAAACTTCCATGTATTATAAAATAATTTTCTTGCATTTCTAATACTCCTTCTTCTATCATTTTCTCCTAGTCTTTTACACTTTCTAAATATAGTATTTCTTTTCCTTTTTGTTTAGCATATGCTATCTCTCTTCTTGTGCTTTCTCCAATGTATCCATCTACATTTATTACAAATATTGCATCTGATAAATCAATTTTAGCTCTATGCAATTCACCTAATAGTTCTTTATCATGTTCTGTAAAATTTCTATTTGTAACACGAGGTGTAAGTCCAATTACTACATATCCATTTTCTAATGCTAATCTTTCATTTACTTCTTGCATTTTATCCCAAAATTTTATTGAACCACATAGTGTAACAACTTTTCTTTTATTCATAAGTCCTCCTATTATGTTCTATTTATTTAACCAATCATAATATTTTATTAAATATTCCCAACAACCTTCTTTATCTGTTATTCCATTATAATTATCTTTGATTTTTTCTATAATTTCATCTCTATCTATCCATTTTACTTCTGATACTTCTTCCTCTTGTAATTTTAATCTAGTTTCATCTACTTCTTTATTTGCTACATAATATTCATTAAAATGATTATTTACAATATCTCCTTTTATATTATTTGAAATTCCTGCACCTATAAAAGTTATATCATTTTTATTTAGTTCAATTCCTAGTTCTTCTTTACATTCTCTAAGTATAGATTGAAAACCAAACTCTCCAGCTAATACATGTCCTCCTGCTGTTACATCCCATGTGTTAGGCCACATTCTCTTATTTGCACTTCTTTTTTGTAATAATACTTGCCCTTTTGAATTTATGATAAACACTACTACTGCTTTATGCCATAATCCTTCTTTATGACATTTTTCTCTAGTTTCAGTTTTTCCTGTATATTCACCTTTTTCATTTAATACATCAAAATATTCTTCCATACTCTTCTCCTTTAAATAACTTTTCTATTTATTGTTATTTCACTTACTTCAATCATTTTAGGTAGTTTTAATATATGTAACATTAAGTCTGCAATATCTGCTGGATTCATCCATTCTTCTGGATGTTCTATTTCTTTTCCCGTCCATTTTGTATGCATTCTAGTATTCATTCCACCAACATTGAATTGTATTACACGACAATTGTATTTTTTTAGTTCTAGTTGTAAATTATAGCTTGTTCCACGAATTGCCCATTTTGAAGTTGTATAAGCAATTTGATCTGTATAACCTGCTTTTGTTCCAATAGTTGAACCTACATTTAAAATATCTGCTTCACTTTCTTTTATTAAAGTTATTAATTGTGTAACTAAATAAATAGGTGCAAGTACATTTACTTTCATTAAACCATCTAATACATCATAAGTAACTTCTTCTAGTTTTTGTACTCCTGGTAAACCTGCACAATTTATTACTGCATCTATTTTTTTATATTTTTCTTTAACTCCTATTATTAAAATATCATAGTCATTTAATAATATTAATAGCTCTTCTTTATTAGGTCTTTCTTCTTGATTTGATATATATAATTGTATTCCTGCATTTGTTAATATTTCACATGCCTTTTTATCTAAATCTTTAAATACACTATATGCTTTCAACATACTTTTCTCCTTAAAATCTTTTCCTTAAAAAATAATCTATTGTTCCTGGTGGACAATCTTCAAAAGTTGCATAAACATTGTATCCCATTTTTTCATAGAAACCTCTTGCTTGAAAACTCCAAGTTTCCATTCTAATTCCTGATAAATTATTCTTTTTTGCATATTCTTCTATTTTATTTATAATTTTTGTACCTATTCCACTCTTTCTATGCTCTTTTTCTATCCATAATTGGTCTAAAAAATACCAATTCCATTCAATATAACCTACTGCTCCACCAATTAATTTTCCATTATCATACACTCCAAAATTACAATAATTTGTCTTTGTTGGAATTTCTTCTGTATTTTTTAATATCCATTCACAATTTTCTCTATTAAACTTATGCAAGTTCATACTTATAAATTTTTCAAAGTTTGAATCTTTAATATTTTTTACTTCCATAATTCCCCCTAATCATTTTCAATTATTTCTATTAATATTCCATATCCCATACTGTCATTACATATTCACTATTTTTTATAGCATTATATAATCTGTTTGGATATTCTGCTGTTTTCCATCCAACAGATTCGAATAATTTTATCAATTTATTCTTATCTATATCATTTTCATATTTATACATGAGTTCATTATTATTTTTCATTTATTATTACTCCCTACCAAATTTTAATAATTCCTGCACATTCAGAATATTTTATAAATTCACTTTTAGGAAACTGTTTCTTTATTTCATCATAAACAAAATATATTTCTTCATTATCCCAATGCTCTCTATATTTTTCCTTACATTTTTCTAGATCATTCCTTGTTTCAAATGCAACATCTCCAATATAAATTATAGCTTTTTCATGAAGTAATTTGATAAGTTCTTTTATAAAATTAACCTTATCCTTATCAGTTAAATGATGTAACGAATATGTTGCGATAATTGCATCATATTTTTGTTTTTTCAATTGTTCTACTAATCCTTTTGAAATATCTCCTTTAAATAATTTGCTATTTGGCATTTTACTTTTTGCTAATTCTACCATTTTATCCGAAAAGTCTTGTCCGTATATATTACATCCTTTTTCATATAATTTTGTAGTTAATGTTCCTGTTCCAAAACCAATGTCTAAAATATTTTTTGAAGAATTTTCTAATATGCAATTATATATTTCATTTAAGATATTTTTATATCCTGCAAATGGGTATGTATTATCATTATCTGATATTTCAACTGTTTTGTCATAATTATCTGCCCATAAGTCAAAACCTTTATTATTAAGCATTTTACTTCTCCTACTTTTTTATATTAATTAATAATTATACTTTCAAAAAATCTTTCTTGAAATTCTGTCAATGCTCGAATTTCATCATGTGTATATTTTTTATCTTCTGGTACTAAAACTAATTTATCATCATTATCATTTAATCTATGTATAATTGCTATACATGTCCCTGTAAAACTTTCTATTGGTTCAAAAACTCCTAATATATAACAGTCTAGTTCTTCTCCATCTCCACTTATTGTATTTGGTATATACCCATAATTAATTGGATATATAAATTCATATTTTGGATGTTTAGAACCCATTTGTCTATCTATTTTTGCTGTAATCGTTTTTCCTATATATGACTTTGTATCAATATTCTTAATATTTTTCAAATATAAAGTATATTCACTTGGATCAAATTCATTTCCATATCCTTTATCTATTGCTTCAGTAAATCCTAATTTAAAATATATATGTTTTGCTACTTCATTATCCTCTTCTACACCTATTGTAAATTCCGTATATCCAATTTTTACTAAATAATCTATGCAATAATTTATTAATTTCTGTCCCAATCCTTGTCCTTGCCATTGCTTGTCTATTCTAAATGCCTCTAAATATACTCTTTTATTTGGTATTGTTTCTGTTTCTAGTTCATGACTTTTATAATTAACTGTTATTTCTCCAATAAACTTTTCATTATCCTCAATTACAAACACATCTATTTCTTGCTTTTTTAATTGTTTTAACCTCTTATTTTTATATTTATTCCACATTTCTTCATTATCTAGAAATAAATTTTTTAGTTTTATAAATTCATCTATTTTTATTTTTCTAAATTCCATTATTTCTCCTATATTTGATACCTTTTTAGTTGTTTTATATATGTTTTAATGCTATCATCATTTATATCTTCTGGATTCAATTTGCAATACTCCATAATCTGTTTTTCTATACCTAAAGAACATTCTATTAAGTGGTTTGCTTTTTCTTCATTAGACCATACAGATAATGGTTTATCTTTATATCTAACTTTCGCATCTTCTAATCTTTCTTTTATTCCTACGACTCCATCTGGTGCTACTCTTTGGTCGCAATAAGCACAAATTTTTCTTTCATAAGAATCTGATTTTAATGTTTCTTCATTTTTCCTTGACCTTTTTCCATCTAATATAATGATTTCTTTTTCTGTTAATCCCTCTTGCTTTCCAATTTCTAAATTAATTTCATGATCATTAGTCCCATATTTTTCAAAATATTTTTTCCTTATTTTTATAAATTCTTCATCTTTTGAAAAATCTTCTGGTATTTTTACCATATTTCCCATATCATGTAATAAACTTACTCTAATAATTGATTCTTTATCTAGCTTTTGTCCACTCCAATTATCTATTATTAAATTACTACATGCTGCTACTCTTAACATGTGCATTTGTAGGTTTTCTGGCAAATGATATTTTTTATAAATTTCTATAATATTCATTTATTTAACCTCTCTTAAAATTGTCTGATAAAGCTATATCCATCCATGCAAAATCTTTTCCTTTTGTAAATCCATATCTTTCATAAAATTCTGTTGCTTCATCTGCTAAACAATTTACATTATTATATTTTCTGTTTTTAAGTTCTTTTAATATTTCATCTAATATTGCTGTTCCAATTTTGTTTTTTCTATATTCTGGTAGTACATATATATTTTCTATTTCTGCTTTTCCTAATGATTTATTTAGATTGACTATGGAAAAACCTATAATTTTGTTTTTTATTTCAACAACATAAAACAAAATATCATCTTTTTTAATACAGTTTTCTAATGTTTCTTTTGGCCAAAATATAACAACATTTTCTGCTGTTTTAAATTCAGATACATTATTTCCTATATTCCATACTTGATTAACATCTTCTTTTTTTGCTATTCTTATTTTCATTGAATTTACATTCCTCCATCTACTTTTATTACTGTACCATTGATATACTCTGCATCTTCTGATGCTAAAAAGCAAATTACTTTTGCTATTTCTTCTGGTTCTGCAAATCTCTTTTTATATATTTTTTCTGTTTCTTCTTTTATCAACTCTTCTGGTAGTTCTTTATTCATTTCTGTATTTACCCAACCTGGTGCTACTGCATTTACATTTATGTATGGTGCAAATTGTATTGCTAAATTATATGTTAAATTTATAATTGCTGCTTTTGATGCATCGTAATCTATACTTGATGGAAAAAATGTATTTATTCCATTTGTTGAAGATATATTTATTATTTTCCCACTTTTGTTTTTCATCATATTTTCACTTGCATATTTTGATACTACAAAAGTTCCTATTGTATTTACTTCTAATGTTTTTTTCCAATCTTCGACTGTTCTATCCTCAAATTCTTTATCTATTGCTATCCCTGCATTATTTACAAGTAC
>CANSII010000075.1 GCA_947646915.1 uncultured Clostridium sp.
TATAAGAAATGAGGAAAAGTAAAATGATACTTTCAACACTTTGTTACATAGAAAAAGACGAAAAATACTTAATGTTACATAGGACTAAAAAGAAAAATGATATAAATAAAGACAAGTGGTTAGGAATAGGTGGAAAATTTGAAGATGGAGAAAGCCCAGAAGAATGTATTATAAGAGAAGTAAAAGAAGAAACAGGACTTACACTTAATACCTATAAATTAAGGTGCGCCGTCACTTATGTATCTACAAACTGGGAAACAGAATATATGTATGTATTTACATCAAATGATTTTACAGGAGAACTAATAGAATGCAATGAGGGAGATTTGCAATGGATAGGAAAAGATAAAGTTACAGAATTAAAGACATGGGAAGGCGATAAAATATTTGTAGAAAAGATAAAAAATAATGGTTCATTTTTTACTGTAAAATTCAATTATGATGGAGAAAAGCTAATTAAATATGATTTAAAAGAATATTAGTAAATAACGTAAAAACACTTGACAATCACGAACAAAAGTTTTAAACTATATATAGTTTAAAAGGAAGTGAGAATATGGAAAATGAAGTAAAAGATTTAGAAATTCAATATGAAATATCAAAAGAAGAAATAAAAAATCTTATATATACAATAAGAGGAAAACAAGTAATGATAGATAGCGATGTTGCAAGATTGTATCATTATAAAACAAAAGTATTAAATTTAACAGTAAGAAGGAATATAGAAAGATTTCCAGAAGAATTTTGTTCTCAATTAACAGAAAATGAATTTCAAACTTTGAGGTTCCAAATCGGAACCTCAAAACAAAACGAATCACAAAATTTGAGGTTTCAAATTGAAACCTCAAAGCAAAGTAGTGAAATAAATAACAATTTGAGAGGTGGCAGAAGATATTTGCCATATGTTTTTACAGAACAAGGAATTGCTATGTTGGCAGGTGTTTTAAAGAATGATATAGCAGTAAAAGTTAGCTTAAATATAATCAATTCATTTATAGAAATGAGAAAGTTTATAGCATCAAATGGACAAGTATTTGAGAGATTGACTAATATGGAATATAAATTACTAGAACATGACAAAAAATTTGATATAGTATTCGACCAATTACAACAAGAAGAAAATATAAAACAAAAAATATTTTTTGAAGGACAAATATATGATGCATATAGTTTAATAATTGATATAATAAAGAAAGCAAATAGAAAGATTACTATTATAGATAATTATATAGATGACAGTATTTTAAAGATGTTGGCAAAGAAAAATAAAAATGTAGAAGTTACAATATTAACATCTATAAAAAGTAATATACAAAATATAGATATACAAAAATTTAATAAAGAATATCCAACATTAAAAGTAGCAAAAACAGATAAATTTCATGATAGATTTGTATTATTAGATAATACAGAAATGTATCATTTAGGAGCTTCAATAAAAGATTTAGGTAAAAAATGCTTTGCAATATCAAAAGTAGAAAATGAAGAAATGATAAATCTGATAAAAAGGGTAATTTAGTATTGGGTAAAAACAAATGTGGATTATGTTGAAATTTGTGTTCTTAAATTATATAATAAAAAACGATAATCTAAATATTATTAAAAAGTGGTGAGTCTCTATCATAAGTGAGAAACTAAAAAAGTGGTGAGCCTCTACCATAAAGTGAGGAACGAAAAAAGAGGTGAACTTCTACCATAAAGTGAAGAACGAAAAAAGGAGGGATACTAGAAATGGTATCCTAATTTATTTTTGAGAAGAAAAATCACAACAATATAAATAAAAATTTTCAAATAAGCTATAGAAAAAAATTTGAAATAAAGAGAAGTGGATACAAAAAAATCTTAAAAAGCTACAGCCACAAGCAAATAGAAAAATAGGGTGTTTATATTCCATTTTAGAAAAATATATAGTATAATGTATGTGTGTTAAGAAATTGTTATTAAATAGCATATGTAGTTGATACCATGAAAATGGGTAAAGCTGATAAATCAGCAATTACTTTGTGAAAACAAAGGTAAAGTAGAAAACTTTGTGTTAGGGCAAAGGTAAAAAGAGTAATATAAAAAAGCACAAAATTACTCCATTTAAAATATAACAAAGGGAGTATTGTGTCTAAAAGTAAATAATAGATGAATTACAATAACAAGTAAAATGCTTGTTATTTTTTAATGACCAAAAAGAAAAGACAGGAGGTGTTGGAAAATGATAGAAATTAAAAATAGTAATATTCAAAGAAATATAAGAAAAAGTGCATATATAGGAATTTTAAACAAGCTAACAAAAGAAAACAAAATCACAAAAAATGAATATGAAAAAATCAAAAACAAAATCAACAAAATATGCTATTAACTGTAAATTTGTATTGAAAAAGAAATGTTTTTAATATATAATGAAACAGTAATCCGCAAGAAGGAGGTAAGATGGCCGAAGTACAAATAATTGAAAAAATAAATGGTCGAATAGACAGAAATAAAGGAACCATAATAAATGGACCAATTAAAGTAGCAGCCTATGCAAGAGTAAGCACAGACAAAGAAGACCAAAAAAATAGTTATGAATCACAATTAAAATATTATATGGAAAAAATGAATGCAAACCCAAAATGGATAGCAACAAAAGTATATGCAGATGAGGCAATTTCAGGAACATAAGACTACAAGAGAAGCGACTTTATGAGAATGATACATGATGCATTAAATGGAAAGTTTGATTTATTACTAACAAAATCAATTTCAATATTTGCAAGAAATACAGTTGATACATTATCTTATGTACGAAAGTTAAAAGAAAAAAATGTTGCTATACTCTTTGAAGAAGAAAACATCAATACACTTGAAATGAGTGGAGAATTATTACTAACTATATTAAGTTCGGTAGCACAACAAGAAAGTGAAACAATATCATCACATGTAAAACTTGGCTTAAAAATGAAAATGCAAAGAGGAGAATTAGTAGGATTTCATGGGTGTTATGGTTATGACTATGATAAATTAACAAAGACATTAACTGTAAATGAAGAAGAGAAAAAAGTGATTCAATATATTTTCGGAAGATATGCACAAGGTGCAGGAACAACAATGATTGCAAAAGAATTAACAGAAGCGGGAATACCAACAAGAAGAGGAAATCCGATATGGTGTGAAACAGTAATAAGAAAGATTATCAAAAATGAAAAATACAAAGGAGACTTATTACAAGGCAAAACATTTACAGTAGATCCAATTACTCATAGAAGATTAGAAAACATGGGAGAAGAACAAAAATACTTAATAAAGAAAAATCATGAAGCAATTATTGATGATGAAACTTGGGATAAAGTTCAAGAAATCTTGCAAAAAAGAAGTGAAAGCTATAATAAAGGCACAAGAAGTGGAACATTTAGGAGAAAGTATGCTTTTAGTGGAATAACCTATTGTGCATTTTGTGGAAGGTTAGTTACTAGAAAAAATTGGGTAAGTTCAACCAAAAATAAAAAAGCATGGTATTGTTCAACAGCAATAAAACAAGGCAGAAAATATTGTAGAGATAGCAAACCAATACCAGAAAAAGTAATAGAAAAATGTTTTTTAGATGCTTATAGAGTTTTATGTGTAGATAAAGCTACCATCATTAGAAACTTTATGGAAAAGGCAGAGCCAATATTACAAGAAAATAATAGCAAAGAAGAAATTGAAAAACTAAATATACAAGAACATGACTTAAAAGAAAGACTAAAGAAATTATTAGATTTAAAGTTAGATAATACAATTACAGAAGAAGCTCTTAAAGAAAAGAATTATGAAATAAAAAGAAAAATAAGAAACATTCAAAAACAAATGTTACTTCAATTAGAGGAAAAGTAGAGAGATACACAAATATTGAAGTTACATATTATAACGAAAAAGGCGAAAAAGTTATAAAACAAGTAAAAGGATTTACTGCAAGAGATATACAACATGAATATGAACATTTAGATGGAATAGTATTTTTAGAAAAAGTAAAAGAGCATAATGGATTTGCAACTAAACATATGATAAATAAATTTAATTTAAAAGAAGAAAACGAATAAAATAGGAGGGAATAGACAATGGAGAATAAAATAAAAAACTTACTTCAATTTACTGGCAACAGAGCTTAAAGACAAAATCAGAAGTGGATGGAAAGTATGGAATATAGATAGGCAAAGAATAGAAAGTGTTGCAGAACATATTTATGGTACATGTATTTTAGCAATATCAATAGATTCTCAATTTGAATTAGATATTGATTTATATAAAGTAATAATAATGCTTGTACTACATGAAATAGAAGAAATTAAAATAGGAGATTTAACACCATTTGACCAAGTTACGAAAGAAGAAAAAAGAAAGATAGGAAAACAAGCAGTAGAAGAAATATTAAGTAATTTAGATAAAAGATTACAATATATTGAATTAATAGAAGAATTTGAAGATATGAAAACAAATGAATCTATTTTTGCAAAAATGTGTGATAAACTAGAGGCAGATATACAATGTAATTTATATTGCGAAGAAAAGTGTATTGATATAAACAAAAAAGAAAATGAACATCTTTTAAATGATGCAAGAATAGAAAAATTATTAAATAATGGAGAAAAAACAGTTGCAGATTTATTTATTGAAAATGATAAACCAATATATACAGAGAAAGTATTTGAGGAAATAGCAAATTATATAAAAGGTAATGATTTATTAAATTTAAAGAAAGAATAATAACTTTGTGAGAAGAAAAAAATTATATGAATAAAGAAACTAAGAAAAAATTAATTGAAGTAATTGATATTATTATAGATATTTCAAAGAAAGGATGAATTACTGTTTTATAAAGTATAAATATATATTTTTTGACTGGGGTTATACTTTAATTGGCAAATTTGAAAATGTTGATGATAAAATAAATAAGATATTAGAAAAATATAATTTGAAATGGGATGATATATTTAGCCAATGGAAGATCTATCAAATTTTGCTTTCACTTTGAAAACAGTATTAAGTGTAGATGTTGCTAAAAATAAAAGTATGATAATGCTTATGAATAGTGATGGAGAGATACTTATTGATACAAAAGAAATTAAACATAATTTAGAAGAATTTGAGAAAGTAAAAGAAGAAATTTTTGCTCGTAATAGAATTTATGAAGATACAGCATTAAATTTTATAAAAGCATT
>CANSII010000076.1 GCA_947646915.1 uncultured Clostridium sp.
TCTTAACAATTTATTTACATACCAAAAATAAATTGTTAAGCTCTTTTTGTTTCTGCATAAATAGAGAGGGCAGAAGATTATTTATACACAACAAAAAGCCATAGGCGATATACCAATACTCTATTTACCTACTATGAATACAAATTTAATAAGCTCAAACATAATTTGAGTTTTAAATATGTACTCATTTTATAGTGTGTATGTAAATAGAATATTGAATTTTGCACTCATGGCTTTCTAATTACTTATAAATACTGGACAAGTTTACTATTATTTTAAATTTTTCACACTTTCTAATAACCAGCTCGCAATCCTATATGCGACTCGTTTTCGCCTGGCATCTGAGGAATGTAAAATTCCAAAGAAGACATCAATATTCTTGTATTCTCAACTGGAATACACATAATATATATCACGATTTTAGCTTAAAGTCAATGAATTTGCCAGTTTTTGTTGAAAAACTAAGCAAACATGCTATAATTTATTATGTAAAATTTTATTATGCTTTAAGTTTGACAGTATCTTAGAGCTTTAAATATAACCATATCATTGATTAATGGAGGTAAAAAAATGAATCGGCAAAAATTGGCAACCATTGGTTGCTTTATACTATCAATAGTCTTTTCTGTATCGTTCGGTCTTTTCATTCATTTTAAAGTATTTATGCCGACTGTATCTGATGTTTATGAAAAGACTCTGTATTATCCTGAAGCTTTGTATGAAGAATATAAAGAGGAAACTGAAGGAATGCTTGCTAGACATGAATATACTTGTCAGTACCCTGCCAAAACAACATTCTATTCTGAAGATGGTCGGACAACTTTGGTAATAGAAATTGGAGAATATGATGAAGGAAAGGTTTATTCTGATTATATAACTGCAACTGTTAAAAACTTCGGAACAGATGAGCAAGAAGTTACTTTTGAGCGAAGTAGAAAGAGCGCTGAAGAAGCTTATAAAGGAGCTGAAAACTATAGAAATGGCATGCGTATTTTAACTGCAATATTTGTTATTATACTTGTTGTTTTTACAGTGTATCTTATCATAAACTCTATAAAAAGGCGTTATAGCAAGGTATTTTATCCTATATCACTAATTGTAGCATGTACAGTTATGATCATTGCAATGATGCATTTTTTATTGGCATAAGAATTAACTCAAAAACTGGCAAAACCTATGGAGATTTTCTAAAAAAGAAATTTCCATAGGTTTATTTATTAACAGGGGCAAATTAATTGCATTATACAAATATAAATTCTTTTAATATAATTTCTTCAACAGAATGCTTGTAATTATTCATAAGTCCAGTCCATTTCAAAGGAGCAGTATTTTTTAAGTTTTCATCAATAGGATTTCTTCCTAGCATTTGTTTCATAAGTATTTCAAATCTTTCTTTAGCTTGTTTGTCTGTTTCAACAATATGTTTTCTTAAAGTCTTGTTCATGAACAGTATTATATATTCAGCCTTTTTGTGATTTTTTAAATATTCTAATCTTAAGTGCCCATACTTTCCAATAATATAATCATTTTCATAATCTTCCTTTTCCAAATATAAGTCAGGAACGAAAAAGTCTCCTTCTTTGTGATAAGTTATCTCTACCATAACTAAAACCTCCTGGTATAATAATGTTAAGTTAAGAAAAACACTTAACATTATTATACCAGGAGGTAAACAAATATGAATGAATCTATCAATTGGGAATCTGTGATTCCTAACTTTCAGAAAGGTGATATTATAATGCCTTTTAAAAGTGTTTTTCAAAAGCAAAGAAATGCTGATTTTATTGTAGATGGAGGTATGAATCATCGGGACATTTTAGAAAAATGTGCTTCTGTAAGAAGAAAAAACAGCAACAAGGAAGGTGTCTATTCTTGGAATGGACAACAAATTTTACCAGAAGAATTTGACCAGTGTGAACTAGAAATTTATAATTCAGGCGATTTTTATGTAAGTGTTATCAAGGTAAAAAGAGATGGATTTCAAGGTCTTTACAAGAAAAATGGACAAGTGATTGTTCCTGTACAATTTGCATTTGTAAGTATTCAAGATTATGTAGCTATTGTAAGAGATACAAATCGATTATATGGTGCATATTCTTTGAGTGGCAAACAAATCATTGATTGCAAATACGATAGCATCGAGTTTTCAGGTAGTTTAGATGAAGGATATGGATGTGCAATTATATGTAAAGGTGGAATTTATGGAGCCAAGCTTGAAGATGGAACCGACATCATTCCACTTAAATATGGACGAATCCAACAGAATATCATGGGTGGCGGTGGATATATTGTTTATGATGTTGAAAATCGTAAACTTTGTGGTTGGTATTCTAGAGATGGTAAGAATAGCATTCCATGTATATTCAAAAGCATTCAATTTAATTACAAGTATGCCAAAGTCGAAACTCTAGATGGTTTAAAAGGTATTTACTCTCATGACGGAGTAGAAATTGTCCCCACTAAGTTTGAATCAATTAATTATATAGGAAACTATATTGTAGGACTGATTGGCAAAGACCAATTATCAGTATATGATAAGAATGGAAATTGTTTATATTGTACAGAAAAATAAATTCATTCATTTAAGGAAATTCGCCAGTATATTATGCTAGCGAATTTCCTTTGCAAAAAAAACAATAGCTTAACACTTGTCATCAAGTATCAAGCTATTTAACTTTTCATCATAGGTCTAAAACCTATGGCATTGGCATACCGCCTCAAATATCTACTTTTAGTATAGCATTTTCAAAACGATAAGTCAATCGAAATATAAAAATTTCTTTCTATATCATATAACTATTATATGCAAAAACAAGATTATTATTGATTATTTTCTAATTTTTGCATTTTATAATGTATTGGCTCAAATATTTGCTCAAACAGCTTATTATAGATTTTATCAAAAAAATGATTAGAAGTTTTTCCAAGTCTTGAAATAACTCTGTTTTTATCAATATATTTAGCTTCATATAGCATAACAACTGTATTTCTTTGAAAACCGTCATTAATTGTTCCGACTTCAAATTCTGGATAAATATTACCATTTTTGTCTTTTCTTGGAGTACCACTTGAGCAAGGAACTATAAATATTTTTGTAGCAGTTTCTTTTATAACAATAGCAGGATGAATATATGCAAATTCTCTATCATAGTTATTCCAACCTAAATCAACCAAGAGAATTTCACCTAAACTATATTTAGTAAAGTTATTTTGCTGTGATGCTGATAAATGTTTTTCATTTGATTCTATCCATAAAGCAATTTCGTATGCAGATTGTTCAGTTAGATTAAATTCATAATTTTTTAATGATGTAAAGAATTCTTTTTTTAGCTTTTCATCTTGCATAAATTTTATATTTTTGAATTTAGTATCATTTCTTTTTATTAAATTTATAATATTTTTATTTATATCCATGTGTATTTATCACTTCCTATTCTTCCTAAATTATATAGTGTTTATAAGTAAAAGTCAATATATTTTAAAACAAAAGTTTGTGACGATTTGCTAAAAATATAATTTTAATATTGCTTTTCCATATTAGATTATATATAATTGACTTATAATTAAGAAAGAGAATAAAAAGTTCGTAACCTGTAAGAAAACTGTACCAAATAAGTTTTTCGAACTTTACGAGAAATTGAATAGGTAGAAAATTTGATATTTTTTCTAACAGATTTTATCAAATTTTCTAACACTTTTAGATAGGTTGTTGTCAAACTTGAGCAGTTGCAACAACTTTTTCAATTTCTTGGAATTGATTTATTTTGTCTATATCTTCATAGATATTATTCAAAGTATCTTCTTTAATATCATAAATTTCATTTTCATTATAAATAGTTAAAATGAATTGAAATTTAGCCATTAATACTTGTGCTGATACTTCTTTGTTTCATCTAAATGAGTATAAATCATAGTAGTTTGAATATTAGAGTGTCCAAGCCAAATTTGTATGTCTTTAATTGGTACTTTATTTTGTATTAGTAATGTTGCACAAGAATGTCTTAAATCGTGTAAACGTATTCGTTTTAACTCATTATCTTCTAGTCTTTTTAAAAAGGTATGACTTAAATAGCCAGGTTTCATAAGTTCGCCATTAGGCATCAAACACACATAATCTTTATAGTCATTATTATAGGTATTACCAAATATCTTTTTATATTCTGCATACATTGCTTTATATTCTTTTAATAAAACCTCTATAAAATTAAATAATGGCAAATTATATATAGCAATATTTACAAGTTTATATATTGATAAGTGATGCTTATACCTTAATCTTTCAAGTTCTTTATATGCACCTTCTCTAATATTAAAGTTATGTGATTCTAAAATTTCTCCTTCTGCTCTGTCATAAAGATTTACATTATTTGTTTCTATCATCTCTATAATTGCTACATTTACTAATTTGTTTATTGAGGCTTCATAAACATTTGATAGTTCTTGCAATTTTTCATATAAACTTGAATCTATTTCCATTCTTCTTTTTAAGATATTATCTCTTTAAAAAAAATACTTATCAAATACCATATTTTTCACTCCTTTTTGCAACATTATTATATTTTACAAAACGGAGCTTTTTAATTCCTTTATAATACCATTTTTTGACTGTTTTTAGGATTTAATATAAATAAATCATTTTTTATTAGTTTCTTTCTAATAGAGTCTTAATTACTTTATTTAAAAAGAGAGCAAAACTGCTCCCTCAAAATGCACAACTTATAATCAATTTTAAATTAACCAGTTTACTATACTACTCTTGCTCCAAAAGGCGCTAAAGACAATTTAGCAATTTTAAAGAATTGGACTCCAAATGGAATGCCAACTATTGTTATGCACCATATACAACCAAATACTAAGTTTCCAAGTGCCATTGGAATCCCAAAGAATATAATCCATATTACATTTGCAATTACTGA
>CANSII010000077.1 GCA_947646915.1 uncultured Clostridium sp.
AAACTCGCTTTATAATATATATGTTTTTTCTGTAATTAAATTTATAAAATAAAAACAAAACCTAAAATATATTTATATTGACTAAATAAAAAAGATAATATAAAATAAGAAAGTAAACAAAAGGAGGAAGAAATATGATAGTTACATATGAAAACAAAAAAATAGAAATAAAAAAAGAAACAACAGTAAAAGAATTATTAAAAGAAGAAATAGAAAAAAGTAAATATACTGTAGTAGGGTGTATATATAACAATGAATACAAAAATTTAGAAACAAAAATAGAAGAAGATGCGAAAATACAATTATTAGACATATCAACAAAAGAAGGAATGAAAATATATATAAGAACACTTGTATATATAATGGGAAAAGCATTTGAAAAAAAATATCCAAAAGAAAAAATAGTAGTAGAATATCAATTAGGAAATGCAATGTTCTGTAAATGTGAAAATATTGAAATAACAGAAGAATTTATAAAAGACCTTAAAATAAGGATGCAAGAAATAATAGATAAAGATTTAAAAATAAAAACTATAGAAATGAAAAGAGGAGATGCAGAAAAGTTTTTAGAAGAAAAAAAATCAGTAAAAGGAAAATTACAACTAGATTTAACAGAAAATCAAAAAATAAATATGAGTATTTGTGATGACTATTTCAATTATATTTATAGTGGAGTAATAGCAGATAGAACAGGAATAATTTCAAAATTTAATGTAGTAAAGTATGCAGATGGATTTTTATTAAGATATCCAAGTTCAAAAGAACCAACAGCAATGTCAGAATTTAAAGAAACAAAAAAATTAGCATGGGCATTAGAAGAATTTGAAAAAATCCATGCAGTACTAGATGTTAATACAGTATATAAATTAAATAAAGCAATAGAAGAAAATAGAATAAATGATATAATAATGCTTGCGGAAGCATTACATGAGAAGAAAATAGCAAATATTGCAGATGAAATAGCACAAAGAAAAAATGTAAAAATGATATTAATAGCAGGACCATCATCATCAGGAAAAACAACATTTGCACAAAGATTAGGAATACAACTAAGATTAAATGGATTAAAACCAGTAACAATATCAGTAGATAATTATTTTGTTGAAAGACAAGACACACCAAGAGATGCAAATGGAGAATATGATTTTGAAAATATAGAAGCAATAGATTTAGATTTATTTAATAATCATTTAATAAAACTATTAAATGGCGAAGAAATAGAAATGCCTGAATTTGACTTTGTAGTAGGAACGAAAAGGTATAATGGTAAAAAACTAAAATTAGCAGAAGATGAAATATTAGTAATAGAAGGAATACATTGCCTAAATGATAGATTAACAAGTCAGATATCAAAAGATCAAAAATATAAAATATATATAAGTGCATTAACAGTATTAAATATGGACAGATATAGTAGAATATCAACAACAGACACAAGATTAGTAAGAAGAATTGTTAGAGATAATCAATTTAGAGGATATTCTGCATTACATACATTAAATACATGGCATAAAGTAACAAATGGAGAAGAAAAAAATATATTCCCATTTCAAGAAGAGGCAGATACAATATATAATACATCATTAATATATGAATTAGCAGCATTGAAAAATTTTGCAGAACCATTATTAAAAGAGATAGGGAATGAATATAAAGAACATGCAGAAGCACAAAGATTGTTAAATATGTTAAAGTATTTTAGACCAATACCAAGTGAGTATGTACCTAATAATTCATTATTAAAAGAATTTTTAGGAGGAGGAAACTTTAAATATTGAAGCAAAACAAGGGGAAGTTATGATAGAAAATAGTAGATTTACAGAAATTGATGAAGAATTTATATGTGAAAATTGTGGTAAAGAGGTAAAACAATTAAAATACTCATGTAGAAATCATTGTCCATATTGTTTGCACTCTAAACATGTTGATAAGAATCCAGGAGACAGGCTTGAAGACTGTCATGGAGTTTTAGAACCTGTAAGCATGGAAATAGATAGCAAAAAGGGATATGTTATTGTTTTTAAATGTAAAAAATGTGGAGCTATTAGAAGAAATAAAGCTGCAAAAGATGATAATATGGATTTATTAATTGATTTAAGCAGTAAGCAGATATAAACAAGAGGAATTCCAATTTTAGGAGTTCCTCTTATAAATTTATTAGCTTTCCGATTTGTTCTATTTAGATTTCTCTATTTAAATTGCCATTTGTATAATCTTTACCCTCTAATCTTTTCCCATTAATAACTTGATTAACAATATAATTAATATCATCAATACTTTCATCTAAAATATCAATTCTAACAGAATTTGCGTTAAACTCATTTGCAGATATAGAAGTAGTTTTACTATTATAAATTGTTGAAACAGTTTGTATATTATCAAATAAAACTCTGAAGTTCATATTAAGTCTATCTTTTAAATAATACTGATTATCTAAATTACATTTTGAAGTACATTGAGCATAACATTTATTTGTTTTTCCAGACAAACAATAATTAATATTCATTAAAGGTGTATTTCCATAAACAATCAATTCTTTAGGCAAACAAGAACTATTACACAGATTTGTTATAATTTCTCTGTCAGATTCAGGTGAAATAGTAAATTTATTAACACCTAATTTTTTTAATTCATTAACACTGTAATTATTAAATGTATTAAAAGTATAATTTGAAATTAATTCATAATTATTATCATTTAAGATATTTTCTAATAAATGTAAATTAGAAATATTTGATATTATAAATCCTTTAATATCATATTTTTTAATAGATTCTTCTATATTAGTATAAAATAAATTATTATAATTATCTTTTATTATAGTTGGCATATAAATATAAAGTTTACATTTTTGTTGTAATATAAATAAAGTTTCATAATATTTGTTATTTAGAAAATATTTTAAAGGAATATAAACATTATCAACTTTCTCTAATTTTGAATAATCAAAATTAGAATTCAAAATATTTAGCAAAATAGAAACATACTGTTTCTCACCAAAATCTGCTTCACAGACATTCACTTTACTAACTTTTATTTCACCGATTTCTTTTAATATTATTAATAGAATAATTGTAAGTTGACTCTAAAGCATTTCTTCTAAGCTCATTTAAAGTACTTATTTTAGGTAAAAATAGATCATCATCTAAATCAATATCAATTTTATTGAATTCATAAAGTGTATTATTAGTTTTATTTAATTGAGATAAGACTTTTTCCTTTTCTAATGGTTTATTTTTTGCTTCTTCAGGTACTACATTAGATTTACAATTGATATTTAAATTTGAATAAATATCTAAATTATTTGCCGAAGTTACATTAAGTGTAACAGGTATTCCTTTTTTTATTGTAATCTTACAATTTAATTTGATTTTTCTATTTTCACTTTTTATGCTATCAAGTGCAATTTGATTTAATTTTTTGGATGATATTTTAAATATTTTATCACCTATATTGATATTTCCCTTCATTCTTCCAATTGTTACAGTTTGACCAATAGAAGTATTTTCAATATTTTTATCTTTAAATAACAATTCAGAAACATTGTAAGTACCTGTTTCTTTTTCTAAAGATACTGTATCTCCAATTTCTATAGTTTCATTTAATTTAACAGTTATATAACCTCTATTTTTGCTATATTTTTCAACTGTTCCTAAAAATAAACCCATATTATTAGGTTTTTCTTTATAAATTAATTTTTTATTAGGCTCATTTGAAAGATGTCCTGTAGATGACATACCTCTGTTAAATGCTTGTAATAAGGCTTTTCGATCAGTTTCATCTATAACATATTCTTTAGAACTTTCAGCTAAATCTATGTATTTTCTATATATTCGTGTAACTGTTGCAACATATTCAGAGTTTTTCATTCTTCCTTCAATTTTAAGACATGTTACGCCAGCGTTTATAAGATTAGGTATAAATTCTAGACCACATAAATCACGTGGACTTAAAAGATGCCCTAAATCAATTTCTTTATCATTCTCTATAAATTTATATGGAAGTCTACATGCTTGGGCACATTTGCCACGATTACCAGAACGACCACCTATCATACTAGAAAATAGGCATTGACCAGAGTAAGAGATACATAATGCACCATGAATAAAACATTCAATTTCTATATTGCTATTTTTACATATATATTCTATTTCATTAAGTGATAATTCACGAGATAAAACAACCCTCTTAAAACCTAATTCTTGTAATTCTAATACTCCTTGCAAATTGTGTATAGACATTTGTGTACTTGCATGTATATCTAAGTTTGGGAAGTGTTTTATTAATTGTTTTGCTAATCCTAAATCTTGGACTATTATGGCATCAATACCAAATTCATATGCCTTTTTGGCTAATTGAAAGGCGTTGCTAAATTCACTGTCTTTTATTAATGTGTTTAGTGTAAGGTTTGTTTTTACACCTCGTGTTTTTGCATATATAATTGCTTGTTCTAAGTCTTCTAAATTAAAGTTAGATGCATATGCTCTTGCACTAAATAGGTCCGCTCCAAAATATATGCTGTTTGCGCCGTTTTGTACTGCTGATTTTAAACATTCGAAATCACCAACTGGTGATAATAAATCTATCATAATTACTAGTTCCTTTTTATATAATATCAACATTATACAACTATTTTTAGGATTTGGCAAATTTCATTACGAACATTTTTTTATAATTAATTAATGTTTAATCAAAACTTAAATAAAAAAAGTTTTAAGTTTCGGTTTTTTGCAAAAATATAATATTTAAAAAAAAGATATATATTTTGCAGTTCCGTTTTCCAAGGCGTTTAAGAAACTGAAAA
>CANSII010000078.1 GCA_947646915.1 uncultured Clostridium sp.
ATTTAAAAATTTCTTCGTAGCATAGGACTTTGGATTTGCCATAAGTCCTAACCCAGTAAGAATAAGTTAAGTACACTTGATAAAAAATTTGTATTTATAGACAGCTTTAGTAGATATAAAATTATAGTTCTAAAAGTAGTGAAATTGAATTTTATGAGGGTTTAGATATGGTAGAAATAATTTATCACAAAGAAGAAGATTTTTTCATTCCTGACTTATATTTGGAAAAAGAAAATTATGAAAATGATTATATTATTGGAAAATATGGACATTTAAGATTAGAGTATTTAAAAAATCACAAAAAGTCTGAATATATAATAATGTTCATGAACAAGACTTTAAGAAAACATATTATAGAAACTGATAAACAAACTAAAAGAAGATTTGAAATGCTTATGAAACAAATGCTAGAAAAAATCCTATTTGATGAAAACTTAAAAAATACTAATCCTTTAAAATGGACTAGGCTTATGAAGAATTATAAAAATTTGATTGAAGAAATTATCTTAAAAGAATTTGTTTATATTTGAAAATTTACTTGACTTTTGCAAACAATCGTTTTAAAATATATGCAAAGTTTACTGAGATTGGAAGTGATATTTTTATGAAAAATGAACTTATAAAAACAGAAATAATAGTAAAAGACACTCCTATAAGTGTTATTAGAATTGATAAAACCGATTTTATATCATTAACTGATTTAGCTAAATATCAAAATTCAAGTGATCCATCTTTTACAGTAAAAAACTGGTTAAGAAGAGTTACTACAATTGATTATATAGGTCTTTGGGAGCAATTACATAATGCTAATTTTAATTTGGTCGAATTCGACCAAATTAAAACTGAATATGGGAAAAACACTTTTGCCATGTCTCCTACACAATGGATAAAAAGAACAAACAGCATTGGGATTATTTCAAAAGGTGGTAGATATAGCATTGGAACATTTGCACATCCAGATATTGCTTTTGAGTTTGCTAGTTGGTTAAGTCCAGAATTTAAGTTATATTTAATAACTGAATTTGAAAGATTAAAAATCAATGAATCATATCAAAACAAAATGGAATGGTCTGTAAAAAGAGAATTATCTAAAACAAATTATATTATACATACAGATAGTATAAAAGAATTTATTGTTCCAACATTAACTGAAAAGCAAAAGCAATATGTATATGCAAATGAAGCTGATGTTTTAAATGTTGCCTTATTCGGAATGACAGCAAAAGAATGGAGAAATCAAAATCCTAATTTAGATGGAAATATTCGAGACTATACAGACATTTTACATTTAGTTGTTTTAGCAAATCTTGAAAATTTAAATGCAGAACTAATAACAAGTGGGATTTCTCAAAGCGAAAGAATTGTAAAATTGAATAATACAGCAAAAAAACAGCTAGAGTTATTAAAAAATAATAGTAGTGTTCGTAGACTAGAGAAAATGGATGAACATTTAAAATTGGAGTAAATATAAGATAAATGTACTTACATAGTATTAAGGAAGTAGGCTTAATAACTTACTTCCTTGTCTATTTATGAACTTCAGTTTATATTTTTTTGTTTATATAGTTGTTAAGTATTTCTCTAGTCTGCTCCATTTTTTCTTTTGTATCTTGTATTTTATAATCAAATCTGTTAATTAAATAATTTACATAGTTGCTTTCTTTTACTATTTTGTAAGATATAGAAAAATTTAAGTCAAATATAAAAGCTAAAACACAAGTCCAATAGTCTATTGGTGTTTTTCTATCAGTTAATTTTACACATTCTAAATTTCTTATAGAATTATAAACTGCTTCTGACATAGTAGAATTTTCAATTTCTTCTTTGTTATTAACCATTTTAGGAAATATTGATTCAATTTTTTCTTCTTCCTTTACTCTAAAGTTATCTAATTTGTCGCTATCACGAATTATTTTACAATGAAGTAATGTTCTTTCATCTAAACCTTCATCTATTGCAAGTTTGTTATGATTCGCTATAGCTAATTTAATTATTTTGTCATATTCACTAGTTTGAATAAATTTTCTAATTAAACAATCTTCAAATAACATTTTTACACCATGTTTAGCATGATTAAATCCTACACTATCAAACTTATTTAATATTTTTAATTCTTCAAATCTACCTATATCATGAAGTAATCCAATAAGTTCTGCAAGTTCAATATCTTCTTGTTTTAAATTTAATCCTAGTGCTAGTTTTTTTTAGCATTCTCAGTTACATGATATGTATGTACAACTTTTAAATCAAAACCTAAGTCATCTTTATTTTTGTATTCTTCTAAAAATTGTTTAAATTCCAATTTGGCATTTTTAATATCTAACATTATTTTATTCTCCTATTCCTATAAATACCTTATTTATACATATTTCCATATTCTATTATATTGTTTAATTTGCTCACTTTTCTTGATTTGTGCTACTGGATGATACAAAGGAATAATTATATAATTATTTACTTTTACTTCAGGGGATTTAAGGATAGTTTCTTTTAAATTCTTTTCAATTTCAAAATTATAACTTCGAGATAAAGATAAAATTGGATAATAGCCTAATGTTAATATAACTTTAGGATTAACAATTTCAATTTGTTTTACTAAATACTCACTACAATTATTTGTAGACTTCTTTAAGTTGATATTATCTCCTCTATAATTACTTCCTTTTCTTGCACACATAATAGCATTGGTAATAAAAATACTGTTTAAACTATATTTATTATTAGAAGACTCTCTTATATAGTATTCTAATTGCTTTTTAGTATTACTTTTTTCTTGCTCTATTAGATATTTCCAATTATTTTTACAAGGATTTTGCATATATAATTCGTTTAATGATTTCATATCACTATAAGGTCCCCAATCTTGACCTATAATCATAATTTTTGAATCTAATCTATTAAACCAGTCTGTCCAAATAGATGGAATATTTTTGCAAAATTCGTTATCTTCATATATATTAATTAATGAACAGTCTTTATTGCCTCTTCTTTGCAAATTAATACATTCTTTACAATTTCCCAATTCTTTCAAAAATTTATCATATAATTCCTTTTTCATTAAAATGCACCTACAATTTTAAATATTTCTTATTTTATAGTTTATTACTTTACATTTATCATCTAATAGAAACTTTCCCTCAAACAGTTCATTTTTGAATAAATATGGTGTAAATTTTTCATTTTGCTCAAATTGTTTTATAGTTAGCAATTCTTCTATTCTAATCCATTCTAAATTACCTTCTTCTGATGTCAAAGTTTGTTTTCCTTCATAATCTTCAGCAGTATAAACAAATATTATTCCTTCAGAAGAATCTTGCCAATACGAAATTCCTTGTAATTTAGGATTAACTAATATTAAACCTGTTTCTTCTTTAAACTCTCTTATTACACAATCTAAAGGAGATTCTCCTTTTTCAAACTTCCCACCAGGGGGGGCATATACATTACCCCATTTTTTAGAGAATTTTATCATTAGAACTTTATTATCTTTTTTTAGGTAGCAAACTGTCGAATCTAAATGTGCAATTCTTTTTTTCATTATAATTACTCCGTTTCTACTATTTTATAATCATTAATATTTTCTACTACAACAGCTTGTTGATTAGATAATTTTATGAACTTATAATTACTATATTCTTTTTCAATATCATCAGCCAATTTAGTATACTTTTCCTTGCTTTTATAATGTGGTAAAATATAAAAATCAACTAAATTCATAGCTTTGAAGTTATCTAATAAAGGTGCTTCTGATTTGTCATCTAGTTTTTCAACATAATCAATAGATGGACAAGCTATACAAGAACCTGCACTTGAGCCAACATAAATTTTATTGTTAGCAAAATCTATCAATTCTTTTAACACATTTTTTATTTTTAGTTGTTGTAACAAGTAGAAACTATTTCCACCAGCAATAAATATAGAATCAATGTTATTAAATTTTTCTATAATTTCTGCTTTACTTTCTTTTGAAATATCAATAGTAATTACATTATAGTTCATTTTACTAAAATCTTCTTTATCATTTTCCATATACCATCTATCATCATCTAATTCCGATGCAGTAGGAATAAATCCTATTATTGAGTTTTCTTTTATATATTCTCTTATTACTTCTTTATTACTTGATAGTAATATTTGCATAGTCATTTCTCCCAAAACTAATTTTTCTAGCTAAATTATAACAATAAAATCTGTATATTACAACGAAAAATCCCAATTTTCTTGACTTTCGACACAATTCATGGTATAAGATATATGTATTCTAATTTAGGAATACAAAAATATTGATGTCTTCTTTGGAATTTTACATTCCTTAGATGCCAGGCGAAAACGAGTCGCATATAGGATTGCGAGCTGGTTATTAAAAAGTGTGAAAAATTTAAAATAATAGTAAACTTGTCCAGTATTTATAAGTAATTAGAAAGCCATGAGTGCAAAATTCAATATTCTATTTACATACACACTATAAAATGAGTACATATTGAAAACTCAAATTTTGTTTGAGCTTATTAAAATTGTATTCATTGTAAGTAAATAGAGTATTGGTATATCGCTTATGGTCTTTTTGTTGTGTATAATCTTCTGCCCTCTCTATTTATGCAGAAACCAAAAGAGCTTAACAATTTATTTTTGGTATGTAAATAAATTGTTAAGA
>CANSII010000079.1 GCA_947646915.1 uncultured Clostridium sp.
CTCTATTTACCTACATGAATACAATTTTAATAAGCTCAAACAAAATTTGAGTTTTTAAATATGTACTCATTTTATAGTGTGTATGTAAATAGAATATTGAATTTTGCACTCATGGCTTTCTAATTACTTATAAATACTGGACAAGTTTACTATTATTTTAAATTTTTCACACTTTCTAATAACCAGTTCGCAATCCTATATGCGACTCGTTTTCGCCTGGCATCTGAGGAATTGCAAAATTCCCAAGAAGACATCAATATTCTTGTATTCTTATTGAATACACCTAATATATACCACGATTTTTGAAAAAAGTCAAATTTGTTTGGTGAAAATGTTGAGAAAATAACACTTTTATGGTATAAATATGTAAATATGCTAAAGAAAAAGTTATACAAGATAATATTAACAAGAAAACTAGGTGATTATAATAAAAAGGTTAAATATATTTATAGATGAAAGTGGAGATTTTGGCTTTGTAAAAGGAAGCTCAGACTTATATGCTGTTTCATTTACACTACACGAAAGTTCTAATTCAATAGAAAATGAACTAAAATATTTAAACAAAAAATTAGATGAGCTTGATTATGATGGAATGATACATTTAGCATATTTAGTGGCTAAAAGAGGAGATTATTCACACTTTGATTTAGAAAGAAGAAAAAGTATATTTTGGGCTATATTCTATTTTTCAAATAGAGTTAAAGTTAAGATAAGAACTGTAATAATAGATAAGAAGTATATTAACAAGAAAATGCAACTTAATATGGCTTTGGCAAGAGAAATAGGACAATTTATAAATGATAATAAAGCATATTTTGATACATTTGATAAAATTGTCATCTATTATGATAATGGACAAGAAACATTAGCAACGATACTAGATACTTTATTTGCTACTAATCCAAATGTTGAAAGAAGAATAGAATTTGACCATACTAAGAAACGATTATTTCAAGTTTCAGATATGTTAACAGTAATTGATAAGCTGGACTATAAAAGAAAAAATAATATTGCATTTACAAAAGCAGAAAAATATTTTTTTAATGGTAAAGATTTTAGACATATCATAAACTTGTTAAAAAATAAGAGAATTTAGAAAATAATTGTCTTAATAAAGCATTTGTAAAAAATATAGAAGAAAGGAAGAATTAAAAAGTGGAAAGATTGGAAATTAAATTAGAAAAAGAAAATAATGATTATTTTAGAGAATGGATTATAGAAGAATGGAAACATCATAATACAGTTGATCCAATATATCAGTTAAGAATAATAAAACCAGAAGAATTAACTTTTGAAGAAAATGAAGAATACTATAAGATAATGTATAATCAAGTAATGGTAGGTTTTATTGGAATAAAAAATAACGAGAAAGATATATATTTATATCGATTCTTTATAGATGAAAAGTATAGAAACAAAGGAATTGGAACAATAGCATTAAATAAAATAATTGATATTGCAAAAAAAGAAAATAAAGATATGTCTTTAGATGTATCAGGAATAAATGTTGCAAAAGATTTATATGAAAGATTAGGCTTTAAAACCCATTGGACAAGAATGGTATTAAAAATAAACGATAATATATATGAAAATTAGGAGAAATAATATATGTGGTTATACTACTGCTTATTATCAACAGTAATTTGGGGATTTGTTGCAATTGCTATTAAAAAATGTTCAAATAATGAGCCAAAAAGAATAGCAATAATGGGAATGCTAATTTATCATTGTTCTATGATTTTAATTAGTTTAATCACTAATCCACAGATTATTGCAAGTTTAAATGTTATAGATATGATTAAAATGTTACCTGGAATCATTATACAATCAATAGGCTTTTATTGTTCAATTTCAGCTATCAAATATGGTAAAGTGTCTATAACATCATCAATACAAAGAACACAAGTAATTGTAACATTTTTGTTAGGCATTTTGATTTTGAAAGAGAAATTTACAATCTTACAATTAACAATTTCTGGAATATTAGTTACATTATCTATAATGATAGCAAGAGATAAGAAAAATGATGAAGAAAAAATAAATGTAAAAGCAAAACAAAAAGCTATTATGTATTCATGGGGAGTTGTACTATTTTATGGAATTTCAGACTTCATAAATAAGATATATATTACAGAATATAAAAGTCCGTTATATGTAATGTTCAATTATGCAGTTATAATTATAATAGGAATATTTGCATATTGCTTAATAACAAAAAAATGGAATTACATAGATATTAGAAAAATAAATAATAAAGGATGTTTTATATTACAATCGTTATTAGATGTTTCTTCTTCAATATTCAATAGGTTTGCTTTATTAGATGGAAATGTTTCAATTATTTCTGTAATTAGCACAAGTTCTATTATTATAACAATTTTAGCATCAAGATTGTTATTAAAAGAAAAAATAGGTTGGAAAAAATATTTAATGATTTTAGGTATATTTATTTGTGTTCTAATTTTAGCTTTAATAAAAATGTAAATAAGAATATTAAAAGCCATTCGCTTGAATGGCTTTTGCTAATTCTTTGAATTAGCTCGGGTCAGGTCCTATTTGAGTTAAACTCTTTCAGACCTAGTAGAATATCTATCTACAATACATAGTATTCCTTAATTTATTTAATTATACACTAAAAATTTAAAAAAGTATAGTATTTTTTGAGAAAAACTTATAAAAGTTACAAAACTAAATATAGATTAATTCTTTTAGTATAATTTCTTCAACAGAATACTTATAATTATTCATAAGTCCAGTCCAATTTAAAGAGTCAGTATTTTTCAAGTTTTCATCAATAGGATTTTTTTCTAGCATTTGTTTCATAAGTATTTCAAATCTTTGTTTAGCTTGTTTATCAGTTTCTACGATATGTTTTCTTAATGTCTTGTTCATAAACATTATTATATATTCAGCTTTCTTATGATTTTTTAAATATTCTAATCTTAAATGCCCATACTTTCCAATAATATAATCATTTTCGTAATTCTCCTTTTCCAAATATAAGTCAGGGACGAAAAAACCTCCATCTTTGTGATAAGTTATCTCTATCATAATCAAATCCTCCTAAAATTCAATTTCACTACTTTTAGAACTATAATTTTATATCTTTTCAGCTGTCTATAAATACAAATTTTTATAAAGTGTACTTAACTTATTCTTACTGGGTTAGGACTTGTGACAAGGTCAAAGTCCTATGCTACGAAGAAAATTCAAAGGAGGGAGTTTATGGAGCAAGAATTAGCATATTCTTTTCACTTGGGTAGTGATAAAAACAAAAGTAAATTAGCAAAAAAAGTTGCAAAAGAAAATGTATCTGGTACTACTTCTTTAGCTAATAATGCAATTCAAACTGCAAAAGATTTATCAGATGTAAACAAGCATAATTTAAGAGATTATGATAATCAAACAGAACTAATTAGAACTATATATGGGACAAGTGATATTGTAAATGATGTTAAGCAAGTATATTTAGATGAATTTGAACAAGCTAGAATTGAATATAACAATAAGCAGATTAGAAACGATAGAAAAATTGATGATTACTTTACTAAAGTATGTGAATCTCAAAATGATATTGCGTGTGAAATAATAATAGAACTTGGCGATATGGACTTTTGGAACGATAAAAACGAAAGATATAGATTTAAAATGGTTGATGTATATAATGAACAGATAAAAGACTTAAATAAAATTATTCCAGACTTTAAAATAGCAAATGCAACAATACATTTTGATGAAGTTTCTCCCCATATGCATATAGTAGGTGTTCCAGTAGTCTTAAATTGTACTAGAGGAATGAAAAAGCAAGTAGGAAAAAGTAAATTATTTACAAAAGCAACACTTACTGAAATACAAGATAAAATGAGAAATGCTTGTATTAAGTCATATAACAAGTTTTATGAAGTTAATACTAGGTTAAAACAAAAGCAAAAAGGCAGAAATCAAGACATCAATGTTAATGAAATGGGCAATTATAGAGAAATCAAGAAACAACTAGCTAAAAAAGAACAGAAACTTGAAAAGGCAAATACACAGACGAAAAAACTTGATAATGATAGTAAAGATATAAATACAATATTAGACAGTTTAAAACCTACTTTGATGAACAAAAATAATATGGTTATTTCAAGCGAGGATATCCAGAAATTAAAAAATTATACAAAAGATGTAAAAGATATAACCCAGACAGTAAGAAGTGTAAATGACTTAAATATGGCAATTAAAGATTTTGAACATTTTGCTTTTGAAATAGAAAAAGAAAATCGTTCACTTAAATATGAAATAAAACTAAAAGATAATGAAATAGGCAACTTGAAAAAAGAACTATCTACTAAAGATACAATTATAGGCAGATTACAAGCTGAAAAAGAAAAATTAAAACAAGAATTGCAGAAAATTAAAGGCTTTTGGCATAGTATTATGAGTCATTTTCATAAAAGAATTTGCTTTGATAAAGATGAAAACTATAAAATTGTTAGTGATGACTTATATAAAAGTGGCATATTCGACAACAACGATAATGAAATAGCCAATAATATTTATAGAAGAGTAACTATACCAGAAGAAAATAAACAAACTAAGAGTAAAAAGAAAAAT
>CANSII010000080.1 GCA_947646915.1 uncultured Clostridium sp.
TATGACATAATCAAATATTAATCTTACTATGACGTTATCAAAAATTAATTACAAACCTAAACTTAAACTATTGAAAAGAAGGGAAATTTGTGTTATTATATTTCAGATTTAAAAGTAGAAATAAGAAATTATTAAATAACGCTAATTAAAAAATAAAATTATAGAATTTAAATATGGGAAAAAGGAGAAGGATATGGAAAAAGAAGAAAACTTATTAGGAACAGAAAAAATAGGAAAATTAATACGAACATTTTCAATACCATGTATAATATCAATGTTAGTAAACTCATTATATAATATAGTAGACCAAATATTTATTGGTCAAGGGGTAGGAATGTTAGGAAATGGAGCAACAAATGTTGTATTTCCGATATCAGTAATAGCTCTAGCATTTTCTTTAATGTTTGGAGATGGAGCATCAGCATATTTAAGTTTAAAACTAGGAGAAAAGAAAAAAGAAGAAGCAGCAAAAGGAGTTGGAAATGGGCTAATATTAGTATTTATAACATCAATAATATTTACTGTAATAACACTAATATTTTTACCACAACTATTAAATTTATTTGGATGTACTGAAAACTTAAAAGAATATGCCATGAATTATGGAAAAATTATAGCAATAGGATTACCATTTGTTATGGTAGGAACAACATTAAACTCAATTATTAGAGCTGATGGAAGTCCTAAATTTGCAATGATATCTATGATAGTAGGTGCAATATTAAATATAATATTAGATCCAATATTTATTTTTGTATTAAAAAAAGGAGTAGAAGGAGCAGCAATAGCAACAATAATAAGTCAATTTGTTACATTTGCTTTAAACATAATGTATATTAGAAAATTTAAATCAGTTACATTAAGTAAAGAATCAATAAAACTTAAATTTAGTATAAGCAGAAAAGTAACATCATTAGGAGTAAGTAGTTTTATAACACAAATGAGTTTTGTATTTGTTATGGCTGTAGAGAATAATTTACTTGGAAAATATGGTATGGATACAAAATATGGATCAGAGATACCAATTACAGTTTTAGGAATAGTAATGAAAGTTAGTCAAATTCTATATAGTGTAGTAATTGGAATAGCAGTAGGAGCACAACCAATATTTGGATACAATTATGGAGCAAAAAAATATGATAGAGTAAAAGAAACTTTAAAAACAGTATTAAAATTAAGTATTTTTATTATGATAATATCATTTATATTATTTCAAACAATACCAGATAAATTAATATTAATATTTGGTAATGGAGATAGTAATTATATAGAATTTGCATGTTTAACATTTAGAATTTACTTATTATTATGTATATTTAATGGAGTCCAAATGCCAGCAGGAATTTTCTTTCAAGCGATTGGAAAAAGCAGTAGAAGTGCACTTTTATCATTATCAAGACAAATATTATTTTTAATACCAGCAATGTTTATATTAAGTAATATTTTTGGACTTATGGGAATTTTATATGCAGGAGCTGTAGCAGATGGAATAGCATTTATACTTTCATTAAGTTTATTAATATTAGAAGTTAAAAACTTAAATAAAAATACTGTAAAAAGTGAAGCATTAGTGGATGATACAAGCACTAATAACAAACTAGATAAACATATTGTAATTACAATATCAAGAGAATATGGATCAGGTGGTAGATATATAGGAAGATTAATAGCAGACAAATTAGGAATTAAATTTTATGATAAAGACTTTATTCAAAAAGTGTCAAAAGAAACAGGACTATCAGAGGAATACATAGAAGGTAATGAACAGAAAAGAAGTATAGTAGATAGTTTAAATAGTGGATATTATTTTGGGTTAAGTAATGCTGATGAATTATATGTAAAAGAAGCAGAATTAATAAAAAAAGTTGCAAATAATGAATCATGTGTAATTATTGGTAGATGTTCAGATTTTATTCTAAAAGATAAAGAAAATGTCATAAAAGTATTTATATATAGTAATATGGAAGACAAAATAAAAAGAGCAACTGAAATATATGGTTTTGATAAAGATAAAGCAGAAAAAGAGATAAAAAGAATTGATAAACTAAGGGCAAATCATTATAAATATTATACAGATAAAGAATGGAAAAATAATTCTAATTATGATATTTGTATAAATAGTGATGTATTAGGTGTAGAAAAAACAGCAGAATTAATATGTAAAATTGTAGATGAAAAAGGAGTACGAATATGGCAATAATAATTGATGGGAAAGAACTATCAAAAAAAATAAGAGCCAATTTAAAAATAGAATGTGAAGAATTAACAATAAAAGGTGTAAAACCAAAATTAGCAGTAATAATGGTAGGAAAAGATCCATCATCAGAAGTATATGTTAGAAACAAGAGTAAAGCATGTGAAGACGTTGGAATACAATATAAAGAATACCTTTTAAAAGAAAATATATTACAAAAAGACTTAATAGAATTAATAAAAAAATTAAATGCAGACAAAACTGTAAATGGAATATTATTGCAAAGCCCAATACCTCATAACTTAGATATAAATGAAGCTTTTAGAACAATTAGTATAGAAAAAGATGTAGAGGGATTTAATCCTTTAAATGTTGGAAAATTAGTTTTAAATCAAGACACATATGTATCTTGTACACCATATGGGATAATGAAAATTTTTGAAGAATATAATATTGACTTAAATGGTAAAAATGTGGTAATCTTAGGAAGAAGTAATATAGTTGGAAAACCTTTAATACATTGCTGTTTAAATAAAAATGCAACTGTAACAGTATGTCACTCTAAAACTAAGAATATAAAAGATATAACAACAAATGCAGATATACTTATTGTTGCAATAGGAAAGGCAAATTTTGTAACAGAAGATATGGTAAAACATAACAGTGTAATAATAGATGTAGGAATAAATAGATTAGAAAATGGAAAAATTACAGGAGATGTAAATTTTGAAAATATAAAAGAAAAAGCAAGTTATATAACACCAGTTCCAGGGGGAGTAGGACCGATGACAATAGCTATGCTTATGTATAATGTTATTAAAGCTACAAAAAGGCAAAATGGAATGATTGATTAAAGATAAAATTTTATATAAGGGGACACTTGAATTTATAGGTGTCTTCTTTTAATTGTTAACCATTTATATTTATACTGAGACTATAAAAAGAAAAAAGTTTTAGCAGATCGTTAGGAGGAAAGTTTTTGAATAGATTTAAAGAATTAGAAAATAAAAAATATTGGATATGGTTCAGTTTGATAAAGAATTTAGGTAGTAGAAGAAAATTAAAATTATTAGAAATATATAAAGACCCTAAAGTAATATTCAATCTAAAAAAAGAAGTATTAATAAAAATTAAAGAAATAGGAGAAGAAATATCAAATAATATAATTACTTCAAAAAATGAAAGATTAATAAATTATCATATAGATTATATGTTAAAAAATAATATAAATATTATAAATATAGAAGAAAAAGAATATCCCAAAAGCTTAAAAAAAATTTATGACGCTCCTATAAGTTTGTACATAAAGGGAAATTCAGATATTTTAAATAATAAAAATATTGCTATAATTGGATGTAGAAATTGCAGTGAGTATGGCAAAAAAGCTTCAAAATACTTTGCTTACAATTTAGCAAAAAATAATATAGGTATAGTTAGTGGTTTAGCAAAAGGGATAGATAGTTACTCACATATAGGCTGTATGTGTGCAAATGGAAACACTATTGCTGTTGTTGGAAATGGTTTAGATATTGTTTATCCAAAAGAAAATATAGTGTTAGCTAATAAAATAATTGAAACAGGAGGTTGCATTATTTCTGAATATCCTTGTGGAACTAAACCTGACAAGATTAATTTCCCTGCAAGAAATAGAATTATTAGTGGTATTAGTTCAGGAATAATTGTAGTTGAAGCAAAAGAAAAAAGTGGGACTTTAATTACAGTTGATTTTGCATTAGATCAAGGAAAAGATGTTTTTGTTGTTCCAGGTAATATTAATTCTATTAACTCTGTTGGTACAAATCATTTAATTAAACAGGGAGCTAAATTAATTAGTAATTATGATGATGTACTTTATTATTACTAAATAATATTTTTAAAAATTAAAATATTTAAATTCTAACTTTTAACTTCTAAACTATAGCCTATTACCTTAAACTTCTATATTATAGATATATTAGAAAGTTAATAATAATCATAATCTATAAAATAATCTTAAAGTATTAAAAAATTTTAAAAAAAATTTTTAAAAAAAGTATTGACTTTTTTTTATAAATCTTGTATACTAATCAATGTCGGAAGACAAACGGTCGCTTAGCTCAGCTGGGAGAGCATCTGCCTTACAAGCAGGGGGTCATAGGTTCGAGCCCTATAGCGACCACCATATTTTTATGGCCCGGTAGTTCAGTTGGTTAGAACGCTAGCCTGTCACGCTAGAGGTCGACGGTTCGAGCCCGTTCCAGGTCGCCATTTTTTATTTATGTTGTTAAACTGTAAGACAATAGTTTACTTATATGCCTTTATAGCTCAGTCGGTAGAGCAAAGGACTGAAAATCCTTGTGTCCCTGGTTCGATTCCAGGTGAAGGC
>CANSII010000081.1 GCA_947646915.1 uncultured Clostridium sp.
AGTCTTTCGATAATTTGTTTAAGCCAACGATATTCAGTAGAGACATTATCTTCATTAGTTAAACCGATAACTTGAGTAACAGAAAAATCTTTAAATTTTTCTTTGTCATGAAGTTTAAATTGTTGTTCAGCTAACTTATAAGCAGTATAACCATCGGCAACGAATTTGATAGCTTTACCAGAAAAAGTTTTGAATTTATCAAAAGCCATACGCATAGCAAGAATACAAGGAACAGTGTCACGGGAATCAGAACTTCTGTATCCAAGAATAGATTTTTTGATGGCATCCATAATAAACCAAACGTAACGTTTAGAACCTTTAACTTTAGTATAGGTTTCATCAGCAGCTAGGTAGTTAGTAGGTTTGTAATCAAAGGAATCTACAAAAGGTTTAATACAATAGCTAGCAGTGGTAGCATAGTTAGCAATTTGAGTGTGAGAAATTTTAACACCATGAACTTCACGCATAACACGAGAAGTGGCACGAGTAGACATACCACAGTTAACTAAGTAGGTAAGGCATAAGCCCATAACATGAGGAGAGAACTTACGAAAAGCGAGGCTAGAAGAATTTTTAGGTAAAGAATATAAATCGACTTTAAAGAAGTCAATTTTAAATTCACGATAAATGTAGTGAAGTTTAAATTTTTCTGGGTTAGTATTATATTCTTCTAAGTCATCTTTAGATAAAGCTTTTAAAGAATTTTGATAGTATGAACACTTTGGATTTCTGCATTTATGGATATTAAAAAGCTTACGTTTTTTATCCAAGGTTAAAGAACCACCACAATGAGGACAATGAAGTTCAATAGGATTATCAATATAATTTTGGCGATTAAAACGAGTAGCACAAACTTTGCACAAAAATTGACCACGACCACCCGTATTATCGTAGATATAGTTATGAGGGGCATTACAGCAAGGACAATGAACATCTTCAGGAACAGGATGTTTACCACGAGAATTAATAGGCTTAAGAGGCTTATCGTGTTCTTTAATATATTGGTTAAGAAGTTCCTTATAATTTTTCTTTTCAGGAACTTTGATTAGAGGCAATTTATCAACTTTAAGTTTATTATATTTAGGAGAAAATAAAGAATCATCTTTAGATTTTCCTAGGTCTAAAGGTATATTTTTAACGATAAATTTGAATAAAAATAAAATTTGTTTATTTAGCTCTTGAATATGAGCTAGTAATAGAGGTATAATAGTATACATGATACACCACTCCTTTTTGGTTATTTGGTTGTTGTTTCAAAACTATTATACCATAAAAAGAGGGGGGTATCATTTTTTTGTTACAAAAAAATGATAGAAACCTTAAAAGACAAGGAGTGTAAACAGGTTAATGTTAGAATTGGTTTACACTACCTTTTTGTAAAGGGGAGGTTAAAAATGGAAAAAGAAGTACAATTTTATGAATTAGAAAAAAGAGTGTACAACCTAGTTTGCGAATTAGGTTGTACAATAATAAAAGATATACTAGAAAATCAAGATAAACAATTAATGGAAAATAGAGATAAAAAAGAATATCGTCACAAAGGATACAGAACGAATACAATAAAAACAGTAATGGGAGAAATAGAATATACAAGAGCAATGTATAAAACAGATAAAGGTCATATATTCCTTTTAGATAAAGAAATACATATAGATACAATAGGAAAAATATCATCTAATTTAGCCGAAATTATGCTAAAGACAATAGTTGATACTGTTTCATATCGTAAAGGAGCAAGCGAAATAAAGAATATGACCAATGAAACAATTAGCCACCAAGCTTTACAGCAATTAGTTTGGAAAGTTGGGGAACAAATAGAAAAAAAAGAGAAAAAAGAAATAAAATTAATGAAAGAAGGAAAACTGGTAAAAGGTACGAAAGAAATACCAGCATTGTTTGAGGAGGCAGATGGGATATGGTTCAATTTACAAGGAGATGATAGGAAAAAACAAATAGAAAAATATAAAAAAAGATGCGAAAAGCAAAACAAAAAGTTTAAGCAACCTCATTCTGTAAAAACCGAACTAAAACTACATATAACATATGAGGGGTGGAAAGAGGATAGTGATAGAAATGAATTAGTTAATAAGTATATTATTGCTGGAATGATGACACCAAAGACACTAAAAAAATTAAGAGATGCAAGAGTGTATCAAAGTTATGATGAAAAAAGTATACAATTACGAGCTAATAATGGAGACGGTGCAAGTTGGATAGCAAAAATAGCAACAGAAGACACTATATGTCAAAAAGATAGTTTTCATATACAACAAGAAATAGTAAGAGATATAAAAGATAAAGAAAAAAGGAAAGAACTCATGAAAATAATTGAAGAAAAGAAATATGGAGAAGTTCAACCATATATTGAACAGTTAAAATATGAATTGGGAGGAGAGAAAAAAGTAGTAGATAAATTGAAAACTTTACAAAGTTATTTAAAGGAAGGATTACCACGTTATCAAGATATATTAAAGGAACAAGGAAAAGAGATGCCAGAAGCACCAGAAGGAATAGAATATAGAAATATGGGAACAATGGAAAGTCAAATATTTTCAGTTTTAAAAGTTAGATTGATGAGTGGTAGAAAAGCATTTGCAAAAAAAGGAGCAAGTTATTTATCAAAAGTTTGTGCAGAATATAGTGAAAATAAAGGAGATATAGAATTACAAAAAATAGAAAGTGAAATAAAAATTGATAACAGTGTAGAGGAATGGATAAAAGATATTGAAGAACATGTTAGAAGAAATAAAAAATTACATAGAGTAAATCTAAAAGAAATAGAAGAATATAAATATGCACAAAGTACAGTAATAGAAATGACACCTGAATTAAAGCAATTATTAAAATTAGCAGAACCAACGGCATTAATGTATAGATAGTATAACAGGAGTACAAAAGATGAGTTTTTGAAAAAAATAAAAAAATTGCCTACTAACACTTGACACATACAAGAAAATATGAAATATAATTTTATTGGCAAAAATGATTGACAATTAGCATAAAAACGGGTTATAATGAATATAATAGAAATAGATATTTAATATCTATTTACAGTTAGAAAATCAGGTGAACCCTACCAACAAGTGGGAACTGTAAAATCAAAAGGTAGAGATCTAGGTCTTTACCTTTTATATTTTTTAGGAGGAAAAATGAAACTATATTCAGTAACAGATAGATATATAGATTATTTAAGACAATTTTATTATAAAGTTTATGACAATAAAGAAGATAGAAGAACAGTAATGAGAAAATATTTGGGTATAGTTTTAACAATAAATGAAATGAACTATTATATACCAATGTCATCTCCTAAAAAAGTGATTATAAAGATAATCAAATAAGAAAATCTATTGTTCCTATTGTAAGAATTGTATCAAATGAAGAAATTGATAATGTACCAGTTTTAAAAGGAACATTAAGAATTAGTAATATGATACCTGTTCCAGATAGTGAATTGATATTATATGAACCTAAATATGAAAGAAACAAAAATTATAAGATATTAGTTGAAAAGGAACTTGAATTTATTGGAAAAAATGAAGAAATGATAAAGAAGTATGCAAGTATTATATATAATCAAAAAATTAATAATTATGATGTATCTTATATAAAAAATGTTGTAGATTTTAAGTTATTAGAAGAAAAATGTAAGGAATATAAAAGCAACAATAATTAAAAAATTTAATATGGGCATTGTATTTTTTATAAAATTATTATATACTAATTTCATAAATCGAATGTAAACATTGTTTGCATTTTGTTTGCAAAAAATAAGAAAACATATACAAAATAAATACTAATAATACAATAAATATAAATGGCTATAATCCATGATATTATTAATATAGATAGTATTTTATAGTATTGATAATACAGAAATAAAGTCTTCATGTGGCTCAGGAAAGAAATATAAAAATTGCTGTGGAAGAAATCAATAGTATTACTACGGAATTTTGAAACAACAGTTTATAAAAATATATTAAAAGTTTTGAAAATATGAAATTGCTTATTAGATTATAGAGCTAGTATAATTACTGGCTCGTTTAAGTATAAGAAAAAAGTATAAAATTCTACAAAAATTAAGACAAATAAAGTATGATATAAAAGAAAATGAATATATTAAAGTATTATATAATTGGGGAGAAATATATAGATATATAAAGGAGTTGGATATCAAATGAAAGTATTAGTTGTAACAAAAAATCAAGGTAAAATTGAAGGAGCAAAAAGAACAACATAGTAGCAGATTTACATTTATCAATAGAAAGTGGAATTAATGATTCTTTAGGTAGGTGGATGATTACAAATATTGCAGTAATAGAAGATAATAATGATTTTGAAAGTTATGGCACAAGCTCATCTTTTCCACTAACACATAATAAAAATTCAAGAATAGACTTAACAGAAATGGCATTTATAACGCTTTAACGAAATATATTAATGAAGATAAATGAAGATAGTAGTAAATTATGGTAATCAATTAGAGCTATGGGATAAATTATTAGAAGATA
>CANSII010000082.1 GCA_947646915.1 uncultured Clostridium sp.
TAAACACACTATAATTGGTTAATATGAATAATAACTCAGGTCAAACTCATTTTTTTCAAATTAATATTATTTGGTTTATAAATATAAAAAATTAAAGGAGATTGAAAAATGATTTTTTTAATAATTATAATAGCATGTATTTTAGGAGCAATAGTTGGGCTAAATGCACCAATGATTTCATATACATATTCAAGTTATTTAGCAATAGCAATAATAGCTGCACTTGATTCAGTATTTGGAGGAGTAGCATCAGTTATAAACAAAAGATTTGATATGAAAGTATTCATATCAGGTTTTTTCGGAAATGCTATTTTAGCAATATTATTAACAGTTTTAGGAGAAAAATTAAATGTTGATATATATTTAGCGGCAATAGTTGTTTTTGTATGGAGAATGTTCTTAAATCTAGGAATAATTAGAAGATATTATGTTGAAAAGTGGTCTGAAAAGATAAAAAAAGTAACAGAAAAAGACATAGAAAAATAACTATATCAATAAATTTACAATTTATTACAGAAGTGTTACAAAAAGATTACAAAAATATAACAAATTCTATTGACATTTTATAAAAAATGTAATATAAATACAACTAGATTTATTAATTGAAACTTAAATAAAATGGAGGAATTAACTTGGCAATAGGTGATATTATAGTTGGTGTAGATATAGGTACAACCAAGGTTTCAACAGTTGTTGGTGAAGTAAATAACTTTGAACAAATAGAAACTATATGTAATACATCATATAAATGTAATGGATTAAAAAAAGGAAAAATAATAAATGAAGAAGAAATTAGTCTAAGTTTAGCAAAAACTATAAAAGATGCCGAGGATGAAACAAACTTAAAAATAAACTCAGCATATGTTACTATTCCAGGGAAATATGTAACAATAGTACAAAATAGCATAACGAAGGAAGTCAAAGATAAATATTCAGGAATATCAATAAGAGATGTGCAAAGTGCAATAATACAAGTAAAAGATATAGAAATACCAGAAGGAAAATCATTAATAGACATAGTTCCAGATCAAATAATGTTAGAAAATGGGACGATAGTAGCAGATCCAGTAGGAAGCTTAAGTTCGAATTTTACAATAAGTGCACAAGTAATTTTAGCAGACAAAGACTATATAAAACAGTTAACAAATATATTTAGAAAAGCAGGATTAGAAATAGATGGAATTGTACCAATAACATTAGCAGAAAGAAATTTGATTTTAGATAATAACGAATTACATGATAATATAGCAATAATTGATGTAGGAGCAGAAAATACAGATATAGGAGTTTTTGAAGGCTCAAAATTTGTTTATACTAATTCAATTCCTCTAGGTGGAGAAAATATAACAAATGATATAGCATTTGTTTTAAATATAGCTGAAGAGGAAGCTGATAAACTAAAAAGACAATATGGACTAGCATTAAAATCATTTATAGATAATGATAATGATATAATATTAAATACATGTAGAGATGAAAATAAAAATAAAATAATAAAAAGTTCAGAATTAATAGAAATAATAGAAGCAAGAATTGAAGAATTATTTTTAATAATTAATAAAGATTTGACAAAACAGGGGATAAAATCAAGAATTAATAATGTAGTATTAACAGGACAAGGAATTGTAAATATAAGTAAAAGTGATGTAGCAGGAAAAATAAATTTAAATATACCAGTAAAAATATCAACAGCAAGACTTATAGGAGCAGTAAAACCTATATATCGAACAAGTTATGCACTAGTTAGATATATAGCAGCAAGACCATTTGCAAAAACTGTATCAAGTAGTATAGATACAAGAACAAATGAAAATATATTCAAAAATATAGTAGAAAGAATAAAAGAATTTTTTTATAGTTAATACAGTTTTTTATATAGTAGAAAAATACAATTCTTAAATGTAAGAAACAACATTATAAATAAAAATTGCTAATATTAGCTAAAATGATGAGGGAGGAGAAAAATCAAATGATGGAATATGAAGATAATAATATAACAATGATGGATGGAACAGCAACAATAAAAGTAATAGGAGTAGGAGGAGCAGGAAATAACGCTGTAAATAGAATGATAGAATCTGGAATAAAAGGAGTAGATTTTATAGCAGTAAATACAGATAGACAAGCTCTTCAACAATCAAAAGCAAGTACAAAAATTCAAATAGGGGAAAAAATAACAAGAGGACTAGGAGCAGGAGCAAATCCTGATATAGGAGCACAATCAGCTGAAGAAAGTAAATCAGAAGTTTCAGAAATTTTAAGAGGAGCAGATATGGTATTTGTTACTGCTGGAATGGGAGGAGGAACAGGAACAGGAGCTGCACCAATAGTAGCATCAATTGCAAAAGAAATGGGAATATTAACAATAGGTGTTGTTACAAAACCATTTACATTTGAAGGAAAGAAAAGACTTTCACAAGCAGAAAGAGGAATAGAAAGTCTAAAAGGAAAAGTAGATACACTAGTAGTAATACCTAATGATAAATTACTACAAATAATAGATAGAAAAACATCAATAATAGAAGCATTTAAAATGGCAGATGATATATTAAGACAAGGTGTACAAGGTATATCAGACTTAATAGCAGTACCAGGATTAGTAAACTTAGACTTTGCTGATGTAAAAACAATAATGTTAAATACAGGTATGGCTCATATGGGTGTAGGTAGAGCAGCAGGAGAAAATAGAGCAGAAGATGCAGCTAAAGAAGCTATACAAAGTCCATTATTAGAAACATCTATAGAAGGAGCAAGAGGAGTAATAATAAATATTACAGGTGGAGAAGATTTAGGTTTACATGAAGTAAATACAGCAGCAGAATTAGTACAACGTAGTGTTGACCCAGAAGCAAATATTATATTTGGTACAGTTACAGATCCATCAATGCAAGATGAAATTCAAATAACAGTTATAGCAACAGGATTTGAACAACAAGAAAGTAATATATCAAGTATAGGTGTAGATAAAATAGTTTCAAAAACATGGGAAAAGAAAATGAATTCAATGCCATCAAGCTCAGAAGTAAACTCATCACAAAATGATTTAGATATCCCATCATTTTTAAGAAAAAATAAAAATAAGAATGCATAAAAGATTGTAAAAAATAATTAAAGCTGAATAATATTAATTTGAAAAAATTCCGTTTTCCAAGGAGTTTAAGTTATAAAATTTTTTAATTTAAGATACACATTATACTTGTTTGTATTGAATAACAACTTAGGCCGAACTCGTTTTTTCAAATTAATATTATTCAGCTTTTTACTTATATAAAAATTAGAGCTTTATAAAAAGAAATAATCGAAAATGATCGATTATTTCTTTTTTTCTACAATAAAAAAAGACAGACTTCTTACAAACGAAGTAGTAAAATACAAACAGTAGGTGAGCAAATGACAATTTATATAGATATTATAATTTTAGAAAACCTAATAATGAACAGTATAATATTATATGCAACAGCAATAATATCAAAGTCAAAAATAAAATATACAAGAATCTTTATAGCAAGTTTAATAGGTTCAATATATGCAATAATAGAATATATATCAAAACTATCGGTATATTCAAACATGATAATAAAATTAATATTATCTATATTAATAATATATGTAGCATTTTATCCACAAAATATAAAGAAAATGTGTAAAAAATTAATATTATTTTATGTAACAACATTTACATTTGGAGGAATAGCAACATATTTAATATATGTAATAAAACCACAAAATATAATAATCAAAAATGGCACATATGCAGGAACATATATATTAAAAGTAATATTTTTAGGAGCAATTCTTGGAACAGTAATATTAGCAATAGCCTTTAAAATGGCAAAAAATAAAATAACAAAAAAAGATATGTTTTGCAAAGTAAAAATAAAACTGGAAAATAAAGAAGTAGTTTTAAATACAATGATAGATACAGGAAATATGTTAAAAGAACCAATAACAGGAAAATCTGTAATTGTTGTAGAAAGAAGCTCATTATATGAATTAATTCCAAAAGAAATCTTAAACAATATAGAAAATATATTAGAAGGTAATTTAGAAAAAATATCAGAAGAAATAAAGATCAAATATATTCCAAAACTAAAAATAATACCATTTTCATCATTAGGAAAAGATAGTGGAATGATAATAGGTATAAAGCCCGAAAAAGTTGAGATTATAAATGAAGAAGAAATATCAGAAGAAAGACAAGATATGATAGTTGGAATATATAATAAATCATTAACAAAAAGAGGAGAATATAATGCCCTGATTGGAATTAATTAAAGAAATATAAAAGACCCAAAGAAAAAATTTTTGGAAGACGATGAATGAAGCGAAGCGGAAAGACATCGAAGAAAAGATTTGTCAGATGAAAATTTCGAAGAAATTTTTAGAAGACGATGAACGAAGCGAAGCGGAAAGACATCGAAGAAAAGATTTGTCAGATGAAAATTTCGAAGA
>CANSII010000083.1 GCA_947646915.1 uncultured Clostridium sp.
AGAATGATATTTGTATCTATCTGCTCTATTAGTTCGAACAGATACGTCGTTGGTGGGCAGGGAAGGATTCGAACCTTCGTACTCAAATGAGAACAGATTTACAGTCTGCCGCCTTTAGCCACTCGGCCACCTACCCATAATTATTGTGTCTTTCGACAATAGATATTATAAGACTTTTAGAACAAATTGTCAATACATTTTTAAAAAAATTATAAAGGATTTTGGAAAAAATCCCAAAACCCTACTTATAACTAATTTACATACTCATTTAAAGACTTAACCTTAAAATTCAAATCGCCGACCAATTCTGTAGTAACATAACCTGCATTTGCATTTATAACATCAGGAATCCTATTAACAACAGTTGCACAAGTAAGTTCAACAGTAGAAGGTCTTTCAACAGTAATAGTAGTAGAAGGTTCACCCTCAACAGTCCAAATATTTTTATCAAACTCATCAGTGGCATACACTTTACCTATACATTCAGACTCAATAGTTATACCCTCTTTTGTCTCTGTAGTAACAACAGCACTCATACCTGTAGCATCTCCTGCTTTTATAGTCATATCCAAAGTTGAAGAATAAATATCTTCCTTATATGTCTGAGGAACACACTTTTGAGTTTGAGAAACAACGGTTAATCCCAATTTAGAACACAACCAACCATTAACATTCCACATATAAGAAGGTAAAAACTCACCTTTATCAATCATTGTTTTTCTTTCTTCTTCTGAAATTCTGTCTACAGTTGCAACCTGTTTATCAAATTCTTCTAATGATAAACCTGAACCATGTGCTTCTGCAAGTGCAATCCCATAATCTTCAACATTATAACTTGAACTACCTTTTATCTTTTTGATTGTTTGAGTTGAACCTGCTATAGAAGATATTAATTGTCCCCAATAAATATCTTGGTAGCCTGTTCCTGTTATAGTACAGTTATTCTTTTTTGCCAATTCATCTATTTTTTTTACTATATTAGGATTTGAATTTTGTGGATAAAATGCTTCTTCACATGTTGAAATAGCATTTATTCCTAATTCTGCACACAACATAAATGGTTCCTCTACCTCAGATATTAGACTTCTTGTTGTAACAATACATACATCAGGTTTTGTGTTTTGCATCATTTGCTTTGCTTCTTTTGCATCTGTAACAATTATCCCCATTTTTCCATTTCCAATTACATCTCCAATATCTTTTCCTACTACTTGAGGATTAATATCAATTGCTCCAACAATCTCTATCCCTTTTTCAATCATATATCTCATAGTATATATACTCATTTTTCCTACACCATATTGAATGGCTTTTATTTTTCTATCCATTTTTTATTCATTCCCTTCTCTCCGCTACGCTCTATTCATCTTCATCTTGATTAATGTATACAGAATCTATTTTATACATTTTTTTAGATAATATACAAAATTAATTACTTGCTTCATTATTTTTTTGTTTTAATCTTATTACATCTAATATAAACATTATGGCTAAAATTGCAAAACTTATTCCAATTAAAATTGCAATATACTGACCTTTAAAATCACTTGCTGTAGGGACTAAAATTTCCTTTAATAGTTTAATTGCATAAGTCATTGGTAAATATGGAGTTATATTTTGAAAAGCTTTATCAATTGTTTCTATAGGGAATGTTCCTCCTGATGCTGCTAATTGTAACACTAATATTACTAGTGCTAAAAATTTTCCTACATCTCCAAAATTTTTAATCAAAAATTGTATAATAGACATAAATGTAACACCTATTAATGCACTTGCAAAATAATATAAAACAATATTTTGAACTTCATATCCTAATCCTAATTTTAATAATGCTCCTGTGATAATTCCTTCTACTAATCCAATTGCTATATACAGCACATTTTGTATTATATGTTTTTTATTATCGCTTCCAAATATTCCAAATCTATGTTTTTGATCGTAATAGAATACAACATAAGTCATTAATGCTCCTACCCATAAGCCTATACATAAGAATAAAGGTGTAAATGCAATTCCATATGAGTCTACAGTGCCATACTCTTCTGTTTTAAATTCTACTGGACTTTTTGCAAATTCTTCAATTCCTTCTAAATTTTTTAATTCTTTATTTGTTTCCTCTATTCCATTTTTAATTTCTGTATTAAATGTTTCTACTCCATTTACTAATTGTATACTTCCTTGATATGCGGAATTAGTTCCATTATTTAAAGTGTTAAGTGCTGATTTTACCTCTTTTGAACTATTATTTAATTTATTTAATCCATTATTTAAATCATTGCTTCCTAGTTTTAATGATTTAGTACCTGTGCTTAAAGTATTTACACCTGTTTTTAAAGTCTGCGTTCCATCTTTAACCTTTAATAATGCACTCTTTAAATTTGATACTCCACCTGTTATTGCTGTTAAGCCATTTGTTCCTTGTACTAATTTTTGTGTACCATTATAAAGTTCATTTGCTCCATTTTTTATACTATCACCTGATTGTAACAATTGTTTTGCACCAGTATTTATTGTTGAATTTGATGATGTTATTTGTGCCATTCCTGATTTTATTTGTTTTCCTGCATTTGTAATTTGTTCATTTGTACTTATTATTTTTTGTGCATTTTGTGCCATTGCTTTTATTGTTGAATCATTACTTACATTACTATATTGAATTATTGAATTTAATAATTGATTAACTCCTCCATTTACTGTATCTACATTATTTATATAATTTTCAACATTTGTTAATAAATTTGTTGTTCCATCAACATATTGAATAGCTCCATTTGCTAATTGATTGGTACCATTTACATAAGCTGAAACTCCTTGATTTAAGTTGTTAGTACCTTGGTTTAGTTCATTTATTCCTTTTCCTAAAGTTTCAATTCCTTTATTTCCTTTTTCAGATAATTCTTCTATTCCTTCATTTATTTGAAAAATAGCTGTATCTAATGATTTTGCACCATCTGATAATGTTCCTACACCTGAATTTACTTTAGTAATTCCATTATCTAATGATTTACTTCCTTCATATGCTGAATTTACACCATTATCAAATTCTGTATAACTTTCATTTAATTTTGATGTTCCATCATTTATTTGTTTTAATCCATTATTTAAATTTTGTGATCCTTCTAAGATTTCTTCAGCACCATCTGAAATTTTATTTAAACTATTTGGAACTTCTTGTAATTTTTTTGATAATGTTCCTACAATTTTACTATCTATTTTTGTTTTTAAACTTATTTCTATTGTTTTCATTCCACTATTTATAATTTGTGTTGCTAAATAATTTGTTGCTTGATTTGGACTATATGTAATTGTTGCTATTTGTTTATTTGATGTTGAAGCACTATTTAGGCATTTTGTAAAATTACTTGGTATTGTTATAGTTGCATAATAATTTCCTTCTTGCATTCCTTTTATTGATTCTTCAAATGTTACTTCACATATATTAAATGTACCACTATTTTTTAACTCTTTTACAAACTCTTTTCCTTGATTTTCTCCATTATCACCTTCATCTAAATTAACTACTGCAAGATTAATTCCTGATAAATCTCCATATGGATTCCAATAAGATTTTAAATAAAAAAAGCTATATATTATTGGAATTAATAGTACTACTATAAAAATTATTATTTTCATAATTTTTTCTTTTTTCATTTTATTCAACTTCCTTCCTTAGACCTTTTATTAAAATTTTTGATATGCTATTTGCTATCTTTTGTTCATCTAATTCTTTATTTTTAGCATCCCATTCAAATATTAATGCTATATACATTTTATAAATTAAATATGTTGTAATTTCTAAATCTTCATATTGTATATATCCTTTTTCTTTTGCAATTTTTAATTTGCTTTTTATATAGTTTTGTATTTGCTCATCAATTAATTTTAAATTTTCTATTATTATTGGATTTTTTAACCATTCTGCTTCTTTTGTTATTATTTTTAAAAAGTTTCTTTCTTTTTTATATTTTAAAAGTTTGTATATCGTCTCATTTATTCCTTGAAAAAATTCCAATTCCTTTCCTTCCACTTCTTCTACTATTTTTTTCATACTTTCAATTTCTTCTTGTATAAAATATTTTAATAATTCTTCTTTACTTGCAAAATACATATAGATAGTTTTTTTAGTTACTCCTGCTTTTTGTGAAATTTCATCCATTGATACTTTCTTAAAACCAAATTGATGAAATAGTTCTCTAGCTACTTCTATTATTTGTTCTTTTTTCAATTAATTTTACACCTCCTTGTATTATTTTTGTTTACCTTTCAATATTTTGTAGTTAAAATACATTAGTATACTATTCTAGTATTTTAGTATACCATCAATAAAATATATTGTCAAGGCAAAAATTTTTTTAGCTATTATAGTGCTGTTGGTTTGTCAAACATATGTCACACTTTATTTAAAAATATATACTTTGAAAT
>CANSII010000084.1 GCA_947646915.1 uncultured Clostridium sp.
AATGATCCATATGTAAAATATGAAGTAGAAAAAGAATTTGCAGATAAAATTGCAACAGAACAAGTTTTAATACCAAATGCAGGACATATCAATAGTGAAAGTGGATATGACACATTTGAAGATATAGTAAGTTATGTTTAAAGAGGTAAGAAAATGAAGATAGTAAAATCTAGTGATGCACAATCAATAAAAAATAGTGATACAAGCAAACTATTAGAATATTCAATAGGTTTAAATGATAAAGATATTGATTTTTGTATAAATACAATTAATGGTAGGTATCCAGAAAAAGGATATTGTACGAATGAAAAGTGTAAAGAGATTTGTTATATACTAGAGGGAAAAGGAACTCTTAATAAAAAAGGTGAAAGTATCAATTTTGAACAAGGAGATGTAATTTTAATAGAGAAAGAAGAAATCTACTATTGGAATGGAAACTGCAAAATAATAATGATATGTACTCCTGCATGGTATAAAGAACAATGTAAGTTATTAGAATTGTAAGAAAGGAATAGGTGCTATATGGAATATTCTTTTATAAATTGCACATTAGATGATTTTGACTTTTTATTTGAATTAAAGAAAGAAAACTTTAAATGGTATGTTGATAAAATTTGGGGTTGGAATGATGATGACCAAAAACAAAGATTAAAACAAGACTTAGAAGAACATTTAGCTCATAAACGAATTATTTTAGTTGATGGTAAAAAGGTGGGAGTATATGCAGTACATATAACAGAAAATGGAGATTTATTAATGAAATAAGTATATTAAAAGAATATCAACATAAAGGGATTGGAAGAAAAATATTAGAAGAACAATTAAATGAAAATAGGCAAAAGGGAATTAGAACAATTCTACAAGTATTTAAAGACAATCCAGCTAAAACTTTATATGAAGAATTAGGTTTTAAAGTATATGGAGAAAATGAAACACATTATCAAATGGAAAATGTAAAATAAGGTAATATAAGTAAGAGGTAGAAAAAATGAAATTATTTTCAAAAGAAGTAAAAGATATGAACGAATTAAACGAAGTTCTAAAAAATAATAGTGAAATATCAAAAGAATATGAAGTTGCAGTAATTGTATATGCTTTTGACAAAGAAAATAAAATAGTTTTTCAAAGAAGAGGTTTAGGATGCAGAGATGAACAGTTAAAACTAGAAACTATTGGAGGCAGAGTAAAGAAAAGTGATATAGATTTTAGAACAGCATTACAAAGAGAAATTGAAGAAGAAATTGGAACAGATGCAGATATTGAGCTACAAGAATTTATTGTGTCGACTTATGCTAAAACATTTGATGTAAGAAATAATAAAGAACAAGACTGGGTTTATCTTGTATATAAAGGAAATTTAAAAAGTGGAGAATTAAAAATCGTAGAACCTAATAAATGTTTAGGATATGAAAGATATAAAATCGGCGAAGTAGACAAAAATGAATTAAGCAATGGTGCAAGAGAATTATATAATATTGTAAGTGAGAAATATAGTTATTTAAAATAAATGGAGGAAATCAATCAATGAAAATTATAGCAGGGTGTGTAATAAAAAGAGATAATAAAATATTAATGGTAAAAGAAGCAAAAAAATCATGTTATGGACAATGGAATTATCCAGCAGGACATTTAGAAGAATTTGAAAAAATAATGGATGGAGCAATAAGAGAAACTTTTGAAGAAACTGGTTGTAAAGTGAAACTTATAGGTGTTTTGCCTATTGCTAACATTGATTTAGAAAAAGAAACTCATATTTTAATAAGATTTATGGCAGAAATAGTAGAAGAACACATAGAATTTGATAAAGAAGAAATTTTAGATGTTAAATGGATTCCAATAGAAGATATAAAGAAAATGAAAAAAGAAGAATTAAGAGGTTACGAAATAGGCATAAAAACTATTGATGACATTGAAAACAACAACATATATCCTTTAGATATATTTGATAATAATAAATACAATTCATAGATAAGTTTAATAAAAAAAGAAAGGATTTGATAAATTATGAAAATTACAAAATTCCCACAATCATGTTTATTAATAGAAACAAAAGGAAAGAAGATATTAGTTGATCCAGGAAATTTAAAATATAAAGAGGAGTATTTTGATATATGGAATACTGTAGATATAATTTTAATAACACATAAACATCGAGACCATTGTAATACAGAGATATTAGAAAAAATAGATAAGAATATCAAAATATATTCAAGTAACGAAGTAAAAAATGCTCATCCAACATTAGATATAAATATTGTTAAAGAAAATGATGAAATTAGTATTGAAAATAAAATAAAAATAGAAGTAGTACATGCTGAACATGGATATATACCACCAATGAAAACAGGAGCAAAAGTTATTGAAAACATAGGATATATAATAGATGATAATGAAACAAGGGTATATATAACAAGTGATACTATTTGTTTCCAAAATGAATATAAATGTGATATTTTATGTGTTCCAGTTTCAGATTATGGAGTAGTAATGGGAGCTTTTGAAGCCTCACTATTTGCAAAAGAAACTAATACAAAATTAGTAATTCCTCTACATGCAGATAGTCCTAAATATCCTGTAAATTTTGATTTTGTAAAGGAAATGTTTGATAAAAATGAAGTTGAATATGAGATATTAGAAAATGATGAAAGCATTGAAATAGAATAAAAGTAACTGTAACATTATTTATAAATAGGAGTAGAATATGAAAGTTTTAATATTAAGTTTTAGCAGTAATCAAGTAAATGAAGATAGCTTTGTACCAAATAAAATAGGATTAACATTTTCTTGCGTTGAAGAATGTGAAAAACAATTAAAAACACTAAAATATAAATATGAACATATTTGTATAAATAAAAAGAATATAAAAAAATGTATTGCATGTGGTAAAAGAGGATGGGGAATATGTTTAGAAGAACATATCTGTATACAAAAAGATGATTTCAATGAAATTTATAAATATATGGAAAACTTTGATGCTTACATTTTTATTACTCCAGTATATTTCCACGAAATGAGTGAATCAGCAAAAACATTTTTTGATAGATTAAAAAGGTGTGATGCTTTTAAGGAAGATTCAAAAATAAAAGGACAGAAAATTGTTTGCATTGCTTGTGCTGGTGGAAGTGGTAGTGGAACAGAAGAAACATTAATGGCATTTGATACACTAAATTACTTTTTGAAAACTGAAATGTATGCAAGAATACCAGTAACAAAAACTAACTTTGAAGAACAGAGGGAAACTATAAGTAAAGCAATGGAATTGGAGGAAAATTAATATGGAGACACTAGAAGAATATTTAGACTTTGCAAAAGATATAGCAAAACATGCTGGAGAAGTAATGCTTAAATATTTCAAACAAAATAATGGTGCAAGTTATAAAGGAGATAAGACTATTGTAACATTAGCAGATACAGAAATAAATTCATTTTTGATAAAAAGAGTTAAAGAAAAATATCCCTCTCATTCAGTAGATGGAGAAGAAGAACAATTTGGAAAAAGTGATTATGTATGGGTATGTGATCCAGTTGATGGAACAGCAATGTATGCTAGACATATTCCAGTAGCAGTATTTTCACTGGCTTTAGTTATTAAAGGAAAATCAGCAGTTGGATTAGTATATGATCCTTTTACAGATAGCTTATATGCTGCTATAAAAGGACAAGGTGCATATAAAAACGGAGAAAAAATAAATGTAAATGACTATGAATTAGATGATATGAAAACTGTATGTCATTATGATTTATGGGTTGGAGCAGATTATAATATATCTAATGTATTACAAGAATTAGGAAATAAAACATATATTATCGGATTAGGAAGTATTATAAGAGCTTGTATGTGTGTTGCTTCTGGAGATTTTAGCCTTGCTATTTTTCCTGGTACAAAACATAAAAATTGTGATATTGCAGCAGTTAAAGTTATTGTAGAAGAAGCAGGAGGAACTGTTACAGATTTATTTGGAAATGAACAAAGATATGATGAAAGCATAAATGGAGCAGTTATTAGTAATGGAAAAGTACATAATGAAGTAATTAAAACAGTAAAGAAATATTTAAAAGATATAAAATGTTAAAAATTAGAATGGGGAAAATATAAGATGGATAAACCAATAAGAAAAGCAGTAATTAGCAGACAATAATATAAAAACACTATATTTTAGAGATACAAATTTAGTAAAGTTAGAAGAAAACAAATACATAAAAGAAGTAAATAATTGGGGAGACATATATAGATTTATAAGAAATGAGGAAAAGTAAAATGATACTTTCAACACTTTGTTACATAGAAAA
>CANSII010000085.1 GCA_947646915.1 uncultured Clostridium sp.
GTGTATACAGTCGATAATCGGAAATGGTGCAAGTGTGGGAGTATGTTTTTTCGCATAAAGAAATAAATAATATAATAGAAAAAAGCAATAAATTACTTTGTCAGCGAAGTATGGAAAAATTTATTACTCCAGATTTAAACGAAATATATTATAAAAATGAAAAATACTATGAACAAGCAGATATGATAGTAAATTATGCACAAACTTTATATAACATATTGAAAGAACTAAAAAAAGAAAATAAAGAACATATAGACTATTATTTAATTCAAAAGTTAGAATCAAACCATATTAGAACTAATTTAGAATATAACGGAATTACAATACATGTAAGAAGTTTAAAAGAATACATAGATGAAGATTTTAAACTATTTGCAATAGAAGAAAAGAAATATTTGAAACTTTGTAAACATTGTGGTAAAGCATTTACAGCATCTAATCCAAAAACTGAATATGATACATTTAGCTGTAAAAATCAAGAAAATGTTTACAAAAGTAGGGCAAGAAATAAAGAATAAATGAAATTTGCCAACGGCATTGGCAAATTTGGAGGTTAATATGGAAGATAATATGTTAGATAAAGAATTTAAGGATTTAGTTTTATATGCTAAACAAGATATTCTAAAAACAAGATATGAAGTTCAAGAAAATGCTAATATGGAATTGATAAAACTGTATTTTAGACTTGGTAAAATTGTAAGTGAGAATGCAAAATACGGAAATAACTTTGTTAAAGATTTTTCTATTGCTTTAAAGTTAGAATTTCCAGATAGTACAGGTTTTTCTACTAGAAATTTATCAAGGATGAAAAAATTTTATGAAGAATATAAAGATTTATCAAATTTGCCAATGGCGTTGGCAAAATTGCCATGGTCACACAATAATCTTCTTTTAGATAAAATAAAGGATTTGAATGTTAGAGAGTGGTATGCAGAAAAATGTTTTGAAAATGGTTGGGCTCATTCTGTTTTAGACCATCAAATAGATTTACAATTATATGAAAGACAGGCAGTTACCGAGAAACTTACAAATTTCAAAGATAAATTGCCCATTCCACAAAGTGAACTTGCCAGAGATGTAATAAAAGACCCATATATTTTTGAACTTGAAGGAATTAAAGAAGAAGCTATCGAAAAAGACATTGAAAATGCGATGATGGAAAGAATAAAAAATGTATTACTAGAATTAGGAAAAGGATTTAGCTTTGTAGGAAATCAATATAAAATTTCTACTGAAAATCAAGATTATTATATTGATATGCTATTTTACCATTTAGACTTAAGATGTTATATTGTTGTTGAACTAAAAAACAATGAATTTAAACCAGAATATACTGGACAGTTAAGTTTCTATGTAACGGCTGTTGATGAAACATTAAGGAAAGAACAAGATAATCAAACTATTGGGCTATTACTTTGTAAAGGAAAAGATAAATTATCAGTGGAATGGGCTTTAAAAGGAACAAATGCACCTATTGGAGTTACTTCTTATGAAGTTAGAAATGAATTACCACAAGAAATACTAGATAAGTTACCTACTGAAGAAGATATAAATAAACATATTGATATAAATCAAGAAAAAGATAATTAAAAAGGAGGAAGGGAAAAATGCAATATTTTAAGAAATTAGTTGGAGATAGAATATATTTATCTCCTAAAGGTACATCTGATGAAGAAATAGAGAAATTTACAGAGTGGATGAATGATTTTCAAGTAACTGACTATACTGGAAGAAGTGGGCAAATAACAACATTAGTTGGAGAGAAAGAATGGCTTGAAAATTCAGCGAAAAATACTGAAAATAGAGATTTTAATATTATTGAATTAAAAGATAATAAATTAATTGGGACTATAGGATTAGAAAATTTTAATTGGATTGAAAGAAGTGCTGTACTTGGAATTTTTATTGGAGATAAGGAATTTAGGAGTAATGGATATGGTACAGAAGCTATAAAGATGTTACTAGAATATGGTTTTAAATATCTTAATTTACATAGTATAAGATTAGATCTTCTTTCTATAAATGAAAGAGCTCATAAGTGTTATTTGAAATGTGGATTTAAAGATACAGGGTGTAGTAGAGAAGAGATATTTTTAAATGGAAAATATTATGATAAATTACATATGGACATACTTGAAAACGAGTTTCAAGGAGATTATATTAAGAATAAAAATATAAAATGATGATAGATTATACATTTTAAGTTAATGAAATTATATTAATTCATTGGAGGAATAATAAATGAAAATATTTTTAGTAAGACATGGTCAAACGGACTGGAATGTTCAACATAAAGTTCAAGGAAAAGCAGATATAGAGCTAAATGATACAGGAGTAGCTCAAGCAAATGAAACAAGCAGTAAGTTAAATCACATAACAATTGATTTAATAATATGTTCACCCTTAAAAAGAGCTATGCAAACAGCTCAAATTATAAATAAAGGAAGAAATATACCTATTATTTATGATGAAAGAATATCTGAAAGAGACTTTGGAGAAATGGAAGGGAAACATCAAGAGGACTTTGACTTTAAAGGATTTTGGAGTTACCAGAGGAATATAAAGTATGAATCTGCTGAGAATATACAAGATTTTTTTGATAGAATTTATGCTTTTCTTGATGATATTACAGAAAAATACAGAGATAAAAATATTCTATTAGTAAATCATGGTGGAGTAAGTATTCCTGTTGATTGCTATTTCAATGATATACCTAAAGATGATGACCTTTTAAAATTGGTTGCCAAAAATGCAGAGATTAAGGAATATGATGTTCCTATAAAAAAAATGGAAGAAGATTTTGAAAGATAAAATATTCGAGTTATAATAAAGAATATTACGACTAAGGGGATTGTTTAGTCGTAATATTGATTTTGGAGAATAAAATAATTTACAATTCTAATTCAAAAGATTTTTCGTGTTTTTCTTTTTTGACTTGCTTTTCAGCATCTAATGAAGTTCTAGTTTCTTTTTCAAAATCCCTAATAATCTCATCTTCAGAAGGTAAGTCAAATTTTTTACAGATCCATTTTATGAATTTTTTAGTAGTTTCCTTAAATTTATCAATAATCCTTTGTAAATATTGATTTTCCTTTTCTAGTTTGTGAAATTTATTTTTATATTGCCATTCTAAATTAAACGATTTATCTTCAAATTCATGTTCAAGAGTTTTCTTCTTTTCATTATATTCATATTCTAAATTTTTAACTGTATTATGAAGTTCTTGATTATCGGCAATTATTGAATTTCTTTCTTTTTGATATTTTTGAGCTTCATCAATAACTTTAGTCTGTTTTGTTAATTCTTTATGCAATGATAAGTTATCTCTATATAGCTCCTTAATCAAATCATCTTTGGGTTTTATAATTTCATCTAATATTTTTTCATCTCTCTTTAATGTGAATTTACCAATATCAGTTATATTTGGAACATCTGGCAAATTCAATTTTATATCATTCAATACTTTTTTGGTATTTTCATAATTTGTAATTTTCTTATATTCTTCAATAGTGTAATGTTTTCTTCCAGTATCTTCAATAAACATACCTCTTTCTAAATCAAAGCCTTTTGACTTAACATGATTAAAATAGGCATCTTGTAGCTTTCTGTAACTATCTCGACCTTTCCAAAAATCTCTAGCACATATTTTATCAATTTTATTACCTTCTTTATCTTTTGTATGCACAACAGGTACAAACATCAAGTGCATGTGTGGTGCTCCTTCATCAAGATGTACTACTGCTGATATAATATTCTTCTCTCCTAAATTTTTATAATTACAGATAAATTTATAACATTCATCAAAATATCTTTTAGTTTCTTTTTCTCCAATTTTATCAAAGAATGCTTGGTCAGAAGTAAATATCATTTGGCACATTATAATACTATTACTACGAAGATGACCTTTCAAATTATTCTCTTTTATATATTTATCAAATTCTTTTGTATATGTGAACTCATTTTTCTTAATATAATAATTCAAATGTGTTCTAGTAGGATCAATATCCTTATTAGAATGATTTTTTGCTTTTCTATCATTGTGTGTGCCTTTTCCGTTTATTTCTGCTCGTGTTAATTTTTCATTTCTTACGATAGCATAACTCATATTCTCCAACGTTCCTTTCTTAAAATAAGTTTACTTGTCTAACACACTAGACAAACAAAGTTTATCTGTGTGGCAGGGAAAAAATTTTCCAATGTCATCAGTTTAAGAAAAATACTGTAATACAAAAATAACATTTGTGT
>CANSII010000086.1 GCA_947646915.1 uncultured Clostridium sp.
AAAACGGAGAATTTTACATAGATAAAATAAATTTTAGAAGTAGTTATATTGAACAGCTAACAAAGTTTTTTGCATTAGGAATAGCAGATGTTTATGTGCCTGTTGAAGTAAACGAAGAAGAAAAAGAAATCAGGACAAGCGTTAATATAAATCAAGAACAATTAGATGATTATATTACAAGACTTAATCAAGAATTTGAAATAGAATTTTATGAATTATTTTCAAAAAATGTGAACGAAAACGAAGAAGAAATTGAGTTGAAATTGAACAAAGAAAAACAAAAGTTGATTAGATTAGTTGCTGTAAAAGATAACAAAACTTTTTCAAAATCAAAGAAAGAAAATTATAAAATTGGAGCAGTAATTAGTAATCAAAAATGAAAAAATTAGAGGAAAAATTCAAAGTAAATACAATTTTTGTACTCCTATATATTTCCTAACAAGCACTGAATTTTTCCTCCCTAGTCAAAATTCGATATTTGGGACTAAGTCCCATACCCTTTATAAAAATTTGCTACAGATTAGTGAAAACAAATAAAACATTTAATTGGATTTTATTCTTACTGAACTGTAACAAAAAATTGAAATGTATAAATAATTCATATTTCAAATATTATACAAGATATGTTATAATACTTATAAAATATATAAAAGGAGAATTAAGATATGGTCGAAAAGAAATGTATAAAAATAAAATTAATATCAACAATTATTTTTATAATAATTCTTGTAATCGCTATAGTACCAGCTATTTATATGAAAAATAATAACAATGCAAGTGATGAGAATTTATTATATACCACAACATATTATTTTGGATTTGGAAGTAGAAGTACAAGAATTTATACCAATGGAGATGTTTATGATGATTTAGAAATAGAAGATCCAAATCATGAGCCAAACTATAAATATCTAAAAACTTTAAATAAAGATGAATTGAACAATTTAAAATCAAAAATAAATAGTGAGTCAGATAATGAAATAATAAAAGATTATATAATACAATTAGTATATGGTGTTAAGAAATTTGATGATTTTGGAGGTTACTAAATATATATTCAATAATGTATAAATTTAATAAACTATCATATAATATTAGTGTCAATTTAGTTTGACAAGTTAAATATTATATGTTAAAATATATTTAACTTAACCCTCTACTACTTTTGTAGTAAGACGGGAGCCTAAATGATTTTGGAGAGTTCACAAGCAACTCTCCTTTTTAAATACAAAATTTACTTTGTAAAGAACTTAATAATTTGTTTATCAATTAGATCAAGAGATTCATTAGATATTTTTACATTCCTTCTAACAGTATCTTTAAAAATTCTTTGTTTACTAATTGTCGTTATTTGATTAATTAATGCAATGCTATCTTTTTGCATTTTGCAAATTTCTTTCTCCATTTTTTCAATATATTTTTGTTCTTTTTCTATTATATTTTGAATATTGATAGGGATATCTTCTATTTTTTGTAATTCATTTAATATTTGTTGTAATTTTTGTTCTTCTCTTTTAATTTTCTTTTGAAAAACATTATAAAGTTCTTTGCCAAGATTCACAGAAGATGAATCATATTTTTTACCATCTTTTCTTGATGTTAATGGAATAACATTTAAAGCACCGTTCCTTGTATTATCATATTTATTTAGTACAATACAATAATGTAACCCACCTAATTCATTACCAATATTGAAACCTAAATTTACTTTTATAATATCTCCACGAGAGTACATACCAGATTTTGCAATATTAAATGTTCTTTCTTCATCATGATATTCGGCAAAGTCGTTAATCCAATAAGCTAATATATCACTTTTTTTATATTCATTTAATTCTATATGTTTCAAAAAAGATAAATCTAATCTATTTAAAGAATTATCTTTATGTATAATAGCATTGTTTTTTTGTTCGATTTCGTCTTTGTTCATAATCTCACTCCTTGCATTTTTAATAGTATTGTATCAAACAATTGTTTTAAATGCAATATCTATTGAAAAATAATTTTATAATGTTATAATTTATATATCAGTTGATGAGTCAATTATTTTTTTAAAGCAAAATGTGGGAGGAATACTATGAGAAATAGGCGATTTTTTCGCAAATAACCTCCTAAAACGCTCCAACGACGTTTCTGTTCGAAATTTTATAGAACAGATAGATACGAAAATCAATCAGTAAAATGGTTGATTTTTTTGTTGCGAAAAATATACCTTTTCAGTATGTATTAAGCTGTGCTTGCCTTGTAGAGCCACATGTTATGATGGTACGTCATAACATATAGGGGAGAACGATTTAGTTAAGTACACTAAAATGTTCTCCCCATAAAATAGCTTTAAATTAAGCTGATATTTTCTTATTTATCATTTTCTCAATTACCATTATCATATCTTCCAAACTTACTGGAAAAGAAATAATACCAACACCTCTATAATATATATCTATTTCTTGAACTTTTTTACCATTTATCTTTTCTGCTTGATGAACTAATATTTTTTCTATTAACTCATTTAAGATTTCTGACGTTAGTTTAGTTATTTCAGTATATTTCTTAACATTAGATATAAACTGTGTTAAATCATTTGTTTTCTTTTTGGTATTGTTTACTTCCTTTGATAATTGTTCAATCTTTGCTTTTAATTCTTTTTGTTCCTTATCATAATTAAAAGATAAGTTTCTAAATCTTTCATCTGTTATCTTTCCAAATATATTATCTTCGTAAATGTGCATAAATAAGTTATCAATTTCAGTTATTCGTTTCTTTGCTTGTTCAAGTTCTTTCTTGTTTTTAGAGATTTGTTTTAGCTCATCTTGTGTAGATTTTGCTAATTGTTCTTTTATAAATAAATCTTCAAAATTTTTCATATAAGCAACTACTTTTTGTATATTTTCTAAAACAAGAACTTGCAATACTTCGTCTGTAATCCAGTGTGAAGTACATAATGAAATATTTTTCTTATAACTTGAACATCTGTAATGGTCTTTTGCGTTTAGGTCAGTAACAGGTGATTGAAAGTATAGTTTTTTACTACAATCATAACAAAATAGTAATCCTGAAAATATACTTTTATTGCCTGACCTAGTAGTTTTTTTTCGGCTATTTCTTAAAACTTGAGCAATATTCAAAGTATATTCATCAATGATTGGCTCATGGGTATTTTTAAATATTTGCCAATCTTCTTTTGGAATAGGAACTTTAGTTTTATCCTTGTAAGAACGAATGGTATATTTAAAGTTAACTGTATCTCCAATATATTATTGTCTATCCAAGATACTTGCTACTGTTGTAGCATTCCACGGATGCTTAAATTCTTGTGGTTTAGAGGGGAACTTTCGTCCAATATTTATAAAATACTCTGCTGGTGTCATAATATTTCGTTCAGTAAGTATCCTTGCAATTTCAAGAGTTCCATGTCCTTGAATGAATAAGTTATATATTTCGTTTAAAACTTCTGCTGATTGTTCGTCAATAACCCATTTTGTTCTATCATTTTCATCTTTTTTATAACCATAAGGTACATTATTAGCTAGTGAAATTCCAGATTCGCCTTTACTTTTAAGAACTGCTCTAACATTTTGACTTGTATTTTTAGCATGCATTTCATTAAACCAGTCTTGAATAGGCAAGAAGTCATTTAAACCTTTACTACTATCAATATTATCCATTATTGCAATATATCTAATATTAAGCCTTACAAAATCTTCTTCAAGAAGTTGTCCTACAACAAGTCTATTTCTACCAAGTCTTGAATGGTCTTTTACTATAATTGTTCCAATTTGTCCACTTTCAGCAAGTTCCATCATTTCCATAAAAGCAGGTCTTGTAAAAGTAGTTCCAGAATACCCATCATCAACAAAGAACTTAATATTTTGAAATTTGTTATCTTCTGCATATTTACTTAAAATTAATTTTTGATTTTTTATACTATTGCTTTCTCCTGATAGTTCATCATCTCTTGATAAACGACAGTATAAAGCTGTGGCTTTATCGCTTTCTAGCTGTTTCATATAATTTTTACTCCTTTCATTTGACAGCTTAAAATACGATATAAAATTATAGTTACCAATTTCTAAGTAGCGTTTATAATATACCATATTTCAAACTGAAAATTCAATACAAAAACTTTACTTTTGGAAGATTTCAAAAAATCTAGTTAGTATTGTGTGTTCTGAATCTTT
>CANSII010000087.1 GCA_947646915.1 uncultured Clostridium sp.
TTTCTGGAATAACTTGTCCTATCTTTTTACCGTTCTTTTGTGTTACTTCCGTGTGGACTGTAGATTTAGAGACTCCAAATTTTGGTGCTGCTTCCCGAACTGTACATTTTGTTGCTATTATATAATCTGCAACTTTTATTACTCGTTCGATTACACAATAATACTTCTTCATAACAGTCTCTCCTTTCCAAAAACGTTATATATATTATAGCAAAAAAAGCTAAAACATTCAAGTTTTCTTAATTATAAAAAATTTTCAACCTCTTTTTTAGTTAAATATCTCCATTTTCCAAGTTCAATATCATTAACTGTCAAAGAACCAATCTTACGCCTATGTAAAGCAAGGACTCTTCTACCAATAACCTCACACATTTTTCTAACTTGTCTATTTTTACCCTCATGAATAGTAATCTCAATTCTAGAAAAATCTTTCTCAAGATCAGTCTTTAAAATTTTTACCTTAGCAGGTCTAGTAGTATAATCTTCAATTTTTACACCTTTTTTTAATTGTTCAACTTCATCAGTAGTAATAATCCCTTTAACAGTAGCAACATAAGTCTTAGTAATTTCATGTTTTGGATGTGTTACTTTATATACGAAATTTCCATCATTTGTTAAAATAATAGCTCCTGATGTATACATATCAAGCCTACCAACTGGAACAACTCTTTGACTTACTTTTACTAAATCCATAACAGTATCTCTATTAAATTGATCTTTTGCAGTTGTTACATATCCTATTGGTTTATTTAATAATATATATACCATTTTTTCATTTTGCTCTACTAACTTTCCACAATATGTAACTTTATCCACATTTAAATCTATTTTTGTTCCTAATTCAGTAATAACTTTTCCATTTACAGAAATTTTTCCTTGTTGAATTAATTCCTCACATTTTCTTCTTGATGCAACTCCACAATTAGCTAAATATTTCTGTAATCTAATTTTATCATCTTCCATAATTTCTCCAACTTTATTTTTATATTTTTTTGAATTATTTAATTATAGAAAAAAATATATATTTCAAAGTGAGTTTGACAGTGAGTCGCCATTTACTTTAATCAATTATAAGTGTGTATATAGAACATGAATGTTCAGTATCTTAAACACCTTGAAAAACGGAACTGCGAAATATATATCTTTTTTCTAAATAATTTTTCTATTATAATAAATTAGAAATAATCTCTTCTAAATATCCAGGAATTGGAGCCTCAATAAACAATTCTTTACCTGTAATAGGGTGTTTAAATTTTAAAGACTTAGCATGTAAACATTGGCCTTTAATATTCCACTCATTTTTTCCGTTAGAATAAACACAATCACCTATAATAGGATAACCAATTTGTGTTAAATGCACTCTAATTTGATGAGTTCTTCCTGTTTCAATTTTGACTTCTAATAGAGTGTAATTTTTAAATCTATTAATAACTTTGAAATGAGTAACAGCATGTTTTCCATTCTTAACTACAGCCATTTTCTTTCTATCTTTTTGACTTCTACCTATAGGCATATTTATTGTAGCCTCATTTTCCTTTACAAATCCCTTTACTAATGCAATATATGTTTTTTCTACTTCATGATTTTTTATTTGCTCACTCAAATTTATATGTGCTTTATTATTTTTAGCAATTATTATTGCACCTGATGTGTCTTTATCTAGTCTATGTACTATTCCTGGTCGTATTTCTCCTCCTATTCCTGACAAGGTATCTTTACATATAGACATTATTGCATTTACTAATGTTCCATCAAGATTTCCATTTGCTGGGTGTACTACCATTCCCTTAGGTTTATTAACTACTATTATATCATTATCTTCATATAATATTTCAACTGGTATATCTTGTGCTTTTAAAGCTATTTCCTGTGGTTGTTCTTCTTCTATTTTTATTTTATCATTTTTTTGTAATTTATATGATGGTTTTGCTCTATTTTCATTTACTGTTATCAATTCATTTACTAACATTCTTTGAACTGCAACTCTTGATATATCTAATTTTTCTGCTAAATAGACATCTATTCTTTTATTAATATCTATATCAATTATTATTTCTTTCATTAACTTATTGTCCCCTTTTAAAAATCTATCCTCCAACTTCTAACATCTATTCTCTGTTTCTCTCATATACAACAAAATTATCATCAGAATATAATAGTTTATAATTTTTATCTTTTGTTTTTGTTATTATCAAATTAATCTTTGACTTTTTCAAACATATTACATGTGTTATTTCATATTTTTCAAAGGTATCTTCATAAAATGTTGAAAGTCCTGAAGTATTAATAAAATCTGAAAAAACATCTTCATCTTTATTTCCACTAAATTCTGGTGCATATAAATCTGCTCTTGAATCTATAAAAACTGGTATTCCTCTATATATCATATAACTTCCATAATTATATTCATTAAAAAATCTAGCATTTTCTAAATCTATATTTTCTAATATATAATCACAAGCATATACAGGATAAGATTTTGTATTTACATATTCATCATCTAGCTTTGGTTTTATTGTATCATAACTTAACAAAATCATTAAAATTGATAATGTTATACAAACTGCAAGATTTTTAAATACTTCTTCAAACTTTTGTAACCATGGCTTATTATAAATTTCAATCATATTTATAACTAATCTTACTAATACTACTGAACATATAAGTGAAAACATTGATACTTGTCTTCTTGTACATAACATTAAATAACATAATCCTCCAAGCATAAATAAATCTGATAATTTTATTTTTGCTTTAGTAAATGTCATTATTGCTAAAAATATTATTATCATACAAATTACATCTGTATTATTTGCTAATGTCATTGGCAAATGCTCACTTATATTTTGTGTAGTATTACCTTGCATTGTTTTATATAAATATGTATATGGTGTATCTCCTAATGGTGTTATTAATCCTGCTACTAAACATATAACCATTACTAAAATAAGCCATTTTACATTGCTTTGTTTTGTGATTTTTATTTTATATAGACTTTCTAATTCTTTATCTCTTTTTATTTTTACTTTTATATTTTTATCTTCTATTTCTATTAATTCTTGCTTTATTTTTTGAATTTTTTCTTGATTATTTTGCTTTTTCTCTAGTCTTTTTATTTTGCATCTCTTGAAAAATATTTGTATCCTTCGATACATTACAAAATCAGATATTATTGCTATAAAATATTCTCCTATATATGGTAAAAATAATACAAATAGGAATGGCCAAACTGCTACATGTAAATTCGCAATTAATAATGATATTGTAAATAGTCCTATTGCATATCTTTTCTTTTTGCTTTCTATATATTTTTCTATTAAATATATTGTCCATATAAATAATATAAATGTTACTAATTGTGCCCTCGCTGCTATGTAATCTTGTATCATGTATAGTACTCCAATTGTTACTATAAATGATATAGCATTACTTTTGGTTAGTTTTGAGTTTACTATATATATTGATACTCCTAATATTGCTGATAATATACATGTTAATATATATATTCCTTTAAAATTATATATTTCATATACTAGATATGTTAATAAATCATATAACCAGTGTGGATATGTGTAGTTTAGTCCTTCATGCCACGAAAAATGATCCATCATGTCTATTCCTGTTGTTTTTATTAGTTCTCCTATTTTTATTGTGTAATATGTGTCATTTTGAAATGTTACAGGCGTTAGTGCTATACAAAATATTGCTATTAGTACTATTGCTAATATGTTAAAGTTTATCTTTATGTTTTTCCTGTTTATCTTTTCTTTGGATTTTTCTTTTTCCATTTTATTCTCTCCATTCATTATCTTCTAAAAATTAATTCTAAATAAGATATCTGTAACTTGCTTCGCTTATCATTACCTTTTTTAATGTATTCTGTTTTAAATTATTTAGACAAATAATATTAATTTGAAAAAATGAGTTTGACCTGAGTTTCTATTCTCTTTCACCAATTATAGTGTGTCTCTGTACTTTGAATTTTTAATGTCTTTAACGCCTTGGAAAACGGAATTTTTGAAAATTCATATTATTTGGCTTATTTTTTTCTTTTTATTGTATACAGAATTTATTTCATAAATTCTGCATAAGATATCTGTAACTCGCTTCGCTTATCATTACCTTTTTTAATGTATTCTGTTTTAAATTATTTAGACAAA
>CANSII010000088.1 GCA_947646915.1 uncultured Clostridium sp.
GGTTCATGTAATCCATCATAAATTAAATAATCTTGATTACGAGGTCTACTAATGATTATATGTCCATTTTTTGTTTTCTTTTTTTGTTTTCTTCTGTTCCAAACGATTTTGCCAATATAGGTAGGGTTAGAAAGAATATCTTTCACAGAAGAAATAGTCCATTCATTAGAAATTCTAGGCTTTAAATTCATATCGTTTAAATGTTTTACAACTGAATTTATAGTATTATTTTCAAAAGTATATAACCTAAAAATTTCTTTCACAATAGGTGCTTCATATTGATTTGTGGATAAGGTATAGCCTTTTGTATCTTTTAGTTTTAATCTATCATAACCAAATGGAGCAATATTACCAACAAATTTACCTTCTTGACACGAAATTTCACGACCTCTTTGCAGACGCCTATTGATTGTTTTATATTCTCTCCTAGACATAAATAAACCAAACTCAAAATATTCCTCATCAAATTCATTATCTGGATCATAAGTTTTAACAGGTGTAATAATTTTTGTATGAGAATATTTAAAAGCTTTTGAAACTCTACCTTGATCAGCAGTATCACCACGAGCAAGTCTTTCTACTTCAACAACTAAAACACCCGTCCATTTTTCATTTTCAACATCTTTAAGAAGTTTTTGCATTTCTTTTCTTTCACTAATCGTTTCACCACTTACAACTTCTCGATAGATTTTTGAAATATGTAGGTTTCGTTTTTGGGCTAAAGTAGTTAAGATTTTCTCATGTCTTGCTAAAGTTTCGCCTTCGCCATATTTTTCAGACTCTATATCTTCTCTTGATTTTCTTAAATATATTGCATATGTGCCATTTTGCACATTTCCTCCTTCCCTTGTAATTTGTCTTTAACTTAGCCTTATTATATCTGCAATTGCAACAAATTACAACAAAGAAGGATTTATTTTTTTTATTAAATTAACTATAATATTATCTATATATTCTTTTTGAGTAGTTATATTTGCTACAATATAATCATCATAAAATTTTACTTTAGTATTTTCAATAGTATATTTTTCTATTAACATATAAATCGCCTCTTTTAAATTTATGAGAAAAATATAAAAAAATACCCAAGACAGAGCTTGTCTTGAGCAAATTTATATTTTTTCTATGATAACATTATATGATGGGCAATTTATAAAATCAATTCCCTTTTATTTCCCTTTTTTCTAAAATTAATTAAAGTGGAAGTAAAATTTTTTAGTAATTGCAATTATATGAAAATTATGTTAAAATAATTAAAATGGTTTTATAGGAGGAGAACTAATGGAGTCAAATAATATTAATGGAAATATAGCTTTTTAAGAGATACCTTTTTAGACGCAGAGAAAGAATATTTAGAAGAATTAATGAAAGAACCTAAATATAAAGAATTTATAGAAAGTTTAAATAGGTATAACTCAAAAGAATTATCATTAAATGCTATTAAAAAAATTAGTGATATTGAAACTGGTAGAGTAAAGCAAGAGGATTTAAAGATAAGTATATTTAATTAAGTAGACATAAGCATTGTTGGGACAGCCTACCTCAATTAAAATTGAAGGCAGGAAAACGAGTGTTCACACATCTTCTACATACATTAAAGGACAAGCCTTCAAGAATTAATAAAAGAACAAAAATTTTAAGCAAATATGATGCAAAAATTCACCGAATGAATAGCTAAAAAATGCCAATTAGAGTACGAAAGTTCACTAAATGAATAAAAAGTACATCACGATTAATAAATTAGTTCATTTAGTGAATTGAATTTAATGCAAAATCAGTTGCCTATAAATCCTTGATAACTGATTATAATGATAGAAGTTATAGAACTTTTGAGCTTGTTCCGTTTTGGAACAAGCTAACTCTATGTACTTAAAATCTGTGAAAATTTATTAAAAAGTATTGATTTTGCAAATAAAATAGCGTATAATGAATATAATAGTAGTGGATATTTAATATCTGCTATAATTAAAATGTGAGTCGCAACCCTATTTGCGAATATAAATGGATAGGTGAGAAAATGTGAACCGCAACCCTGCTTGCGAGATATAAATGGGCAGGTGGAAAAATGTTAATTATAGTAAAATGTGGGGTCTATAAACATAGATCCCACATTTTCATAAAGGAGAGATTTAATAAAAATGGTAATAGAAGACGGAAAATTTTATTTTATAAATGATGATTTCTTTGATATATTTAAAGATTATGGATTAATGGTAAATAAAGAAAATGGAAATAAAAGACCATGCTATTTTTGTTTTAAAGATAGACAAAATAAAGAGATAGTCTGGTTTGTGCCAATATCAACTAAATATGATAAATATAAGAAAATATACGATACTAAAAAATTAAAGAGCGGTAAAAGACCTATATATAATTTTGTTTTTGGTAATGTATTGGGAAAAGAAGCAGTATTTTTAATACAAAATATATTCCCAACTACAGTGAAATACATAGAGAAAAAATATACAAATTCAAATAAAGATGTAGAAATTCCTACAGTTGTAAAAGAAGAAGTTATAACAAAAGCATTAAGAGTTGTAAGACTTGCAGAAGATGGTATCAATATTCCATTCTATAATATAATTGAAATGAGAGATATTTTGTTAAAAGATTAAAAAATTAGGAAAATAGCATACATGCAGAAATTGCACATATGGACAATAATGGAAAACAATAGTAAATTATAAGTCATTATAATTTAAAAATGAAAATAAACTTAACCAGTTCACTTAGTGTACTTTAGTTCACCGAGTGAATTTTATACTGTAACAAAAAAATATTTAACTCATAATAATATTATGGGAGGTATTTTTATGGATAATGCTAACATAAGAAATTATCAAATAGTAAGTGCCATTTTTGTATGTATATTAGGAACCTTATTACATTTTACATATGAGTTTTTTGGTCAAAATATTTTTGTGGCATCATTTTCAGCAGTTAATGAAAGTGTGTGGGAGCATTTAAAACTATTATATTTTCCTATGCTACTTACTACAATTATTGGCTATTTTTATATAGAAAAAAATGTATCTAATTTTTTATGCTCAAAGCTACTTGGAATAATTACATCTATGTTATTTATCATCATATTTTTCTACACCTATACAGGAATCATTGGAAAAAGCATTGTATTTATTGACATAGCTTCATTTTTTATTGCAGTTATATTAGCAGAGTATCTAGCTTATAAACTTATGGTTAGTAATTTCAAATGTAATACTATAATAGCAATTATTATTCTAAAAATTATATTAATATGTTTTGTAGTATTTACTTACTATACTCCTAAGATAGAAATTTTTAGAGATCCAGTAAGCAATCAATATGGAATTATAAAAGATATAAGAAATTAAATTAAAATTAAGTATGTGTAATTTTTGCACATACTTTTTATTTGTAAAAATGAAATTTTACAGCCAATAGCACTAAATTTTTTCAAGTGACATCATCATGGTACCGAAGAATTAGCACACCTAGAAATGGTTGGTGCAATAGTACACCAATTAACAAAAGGAGCTTCTATAGAAGAAATAGAAAAAGCAGGATTAGGGGCATATTATACAGATCATGGATTAGATGTATATCCATCATCAGCAGCAGGAGTACCATTTACAGCATCATATATTGCATGTAAAGGAGATCCAATAGCAAATTTACAAGAAGACTTAGCAGCAGAACAAAAAGCAAGAGCAACTTATGAGAAATTAATAAATTTATGTAGAGACAATCCTGACGTATTAGATCCATTAAGATATTTAAGACAAAGAGAAGTAGTTCATTTTCAAAGATTTGGAGAAGCGTTAAGAGGAGTACAAGATAAATTAGCAGAAAAGAAATTTTATATGAATGATATGAATGATTGTAATTGTAAATAAAATATTTAAATTTAAAGTAAAATTAATAGTAAAGAAAAGGCTTTTTATATACTAAAAATATAGAAGAAAAATGTCAATTATCCTATTAATATAGGATAATTGACATTTTCTAATATAACAAATTTACATAATAAAAATAGAAAAGTAAAAGTTAGTATAAACTTTTAGTAGGAAAATTTAAGAAAAAAATTGAATAAGAGATA
>CANSII010000089.1 GCA_947646915.1 uncultured Clostridium sp.
ATAGATTTAGGATGATTTTTTGCAAAAGAAAAAATCAACCATTTCTGATTGATTTCTGTATCTATCTGTTCAATTTAGTTCGAACAGATACGTCGTTGGTGCGGATGAAGGGACTTGAACCCACACGTCGTTGACACTGGTTCCTAAGACCAGTGCTTTATATGAAATAGAATAAATCGTTTTTCATAGAAATGTTAAATAAAATATTATTAGAAAAAAGTATAACTAAAAATTGAGAAATAAATTGACAAATATATTATAAAAAACATAAAATTGGTAAAAATATTTATAGTATAGGAATAATCAAAAAGTTTCCATTACTATAAAAAAGGAGAAATTAAATGTTAATAGAAATCATAAAATTTATAATTTACTCAATTTTAATAGTAATAATCTCAAAATATATACTTGTAAGTACACTAAGAAAATTAGCAGAAAACTTGAACCTAAAAGCCAAGACAGTGGGAGATATAGCAGGATATGCAACATCAGTACCAGAATTTTTAACAATTACAACCTCAAGTATTAGAGGATTATCAGGAGCAAGTATATATAATATATTAAGTTCAAACATAATAAATTTAATCCAATATATAGGGGCAATCATATTAAATAAAAATTCAAAAAAATTAAAAAATAAAGCAATTCAAATAGATATATTTTTAGTTATAGCAACAATAATAATACCAATATTATTGTTAAAGTTTGATATAGAATTAGATTTATTTTTAGTGCCTGCATTTATAATTTTATATGTATTTTTTAGATTTCTAAATAACAATGTTCATAAATTATACTTACAAAAAGAAGATAAGGAACTAGAAAAGGAGATAGAAAAAGAGAAAAGGTGGGAAAAGGGTAATAAAAGAAAAACTATAAAATATTGTACAATATTAGTTTTTACTGGTATTTTACTATTTCTAATAGGAGAATTATTAGGAAATACACTTGAAAATTTATGCATCATATTTGATGTATCTGAAATTATTGTTGGGATTTTATTAGGATTTATGACAAGTTTACCAGAGCTTATAACGTTTTTTGAGTCACAAAGACATCATAAAAGTAATTCTGATGATATGTTAGGAGTTGTTGAAGCTACAAATAATTTACTAACTTCTAATATTTTAAATTTATTTGCTATACAAACAATTGGAATTTTAATAGTTAGTATTTTAAAATAGAAGTAATAAAAACATATTTCAAAAGAGGAAATATGTTTTTATTAATCTTATAACATGTTTAAAGTTATAATCTACAGATAATATATATTAGCTATCAATTGTAGCTGTTCACAAAAAATTCACAAAAGTTTTTAGCAAAATGTATTGACAAGTGCTAAAAAAGGATATAATATATACAAAGATTAGCAATTAATAATAGAGACTGCTAAAAAGAGGTGAAAAAATGCTAGAAGAAAGAAAAAAGAAAGTACTACAAGCCATAGTAGAAGAATATATAAATACAGCAGAGCCTGTAAGTTCTAGCGCATTAACAAATAATTACGAATTAAACTATAGCAGTGCAACAATAAGAAATGAAATGGCAGATTTAGAAAAATCAGGATATTTAGAAAAAACACATACATCAAGTGGAAGAATACCCTCAGAAAAAGGCTATAGATATTATGTAGATGAATTACTAAAAGATGACAATATAAGCATAGAAGAAATAAACTATATAAGCAATAAGTTAGAAACAAAAGTCAATGAAATTGAAGATTTAACAAAAATTACAACAACAACAATATCTGAAATAACACATTATACAACATTAGCAATAGGACCAAGTAATCAAAATTTATTAATAGAAGAAATAAAATTTGTATTATTAGGACCAAGAATGTTAATGGCAATAATTCTAACAAATACAGGAATGGTAAAAGAAACCATAATAAAATTTGATGAAGACATAACAGAAAAGCAAGTTGAAACAATAAACTATATGTTCAATCAAAAATTAAAAGGTCAACCACTACAAATAATAGACAGACCATTAGAAGAATATTTAATAAATGAATTAAAATATAGTGTAAAAGTAATTAGACCAATTATAGAACAAATAAAAAAAGTTATATCAGAAGATAGAAAACTATATTTAGAAGGAACAAATAAAGCTTTCGATTTGCCTGAATTTAACAGTTTAACAGTTGCCAAAAATTTTGTAAACATAATAGATGAAAAAGATTTAATGGCAGACATTTTAAATTCAGGATTTGCAAAAGATATAAATGTTTATATAGGAGATGAAAACGAGAAAGAAGAACTTAAAGATTTTAGCATTATTACTTTTAAACATAGAGTTGGAGAAAAAGATTTAGGAACAATAGGAATAATAGGACCAAAAAGAATGGATTATTCAAAAGTCATCTCAGTTATGAAGTATATAAATAAAAAATTGAAAGATGTAGATGAATAGAAATAGGAGGTAAATTATGTCAGAGAAAGAAGAAAAACAAGATTTACAAAAAGAACAAAATAATGAAGAACACAAAGAAACAAGTGAATTACAAGCAAAACAACAAGAGCTAGATGAATTAACAGATAGATATAAAAGAATTTTGGCAGAATTTGAAAATCATAAAAAAAGAAGTCAAAAAGAAAGAGAAGGATTATATAATTCAATATTAGGAGACGTAGTAGAAGTAATTCTTCCAATATTAGATAATCTTGAAAATGCAGCGAAAGTTGAGACTACAGATGAGAATTACAAAAAAGGAATTGAACTTGTTTTAAAGCAATTTCAAGATGTTCTTAAGTCAAAAGGTGTAGAGGAAATAAAGGCTCTTGGAGAAACTTTTGATCCAGAACTCCATGAAGCTGTTAGTAGCATTCAAGATGATAGTAAAGGCGAAAAGGAAATTGTGCAAGAATATAGAAAAGGCTATAAGATAGGAACAAAAGTTATTAGACATTCTATGGTTGTTGTAGCTAACTAAAAATGTACTATAAGTAGAATCTTACTTCGTCAAACTGCATAAAAAAAATTTTTGATGTACAAACGTACTATCTGAAAAATTTTTACTTGTTTGCCTCGTTATATACTACTTATAATCCGTTTTTAAGAATATTTGGAAAAAGGGGAGAATGTAAAAAATGAAACAAGAAATTGAAAGAAAATATGCAGTTAATAGTTTACCAAAAGACTTAAAAATAGAAAAAATTGTAGATATTAAGCAAGCTTTTACATACAGAGATGAAAATACAATTATAAGAGTTAGAGAAGTGCAAGAAAAATATCCTAAAATTAAAACAAATTATATATATACAGTAAAGACAAAAGGAGATATTCAATATGACAATAAATATACAATAGGAAAGAAATATGAAATTGAAAATGAAATACAAAAAGAAATGTATGAAGAACTAATAAAAAGAAATATTAGCAACATAATTAATAAAACAAGAATTAATATTCCAATTCAAGGAAACCTTAAAGTTGAAATTGATGTATATAAAGATAATTTAGAAGGATTACTAACAGCAGAAATTGAATTCCAAAGTGAAGAAGAAGCAAATAATTTTCAGAAACCAAATTGGTTAGGTGAAGAATTAGGATATAAAGTACTATCTAATAGAAAATTAGCTGAAATGACAAAAGAAGAATGGAAACAAAAAGTTACAAAAGAATTTATTGAAAATAATAAAAAAATAATCCAACAATTAAAAAAGGATTATAATATTTAGTTATTAATTTTAAAAAAATATAAAATAAGCAAAGCTTCAATCTTAGGATGACGATGAACGAAGCGAAGCGCAAAGGCTTCAAAGAAAAGAATTGGCAGACGAAAAATTCGAAGAATTTTAAGGATGACGATGAACGAAGCGAAGCGAAAAGGCTTCAAAGAAAAGAATTGGCAGACGAAAAATTCGAAGAATTTTAAGGATGACGATGAACGAAGCGAAGCGAAAAGGCTTCAAAGAAAAGAATTGGCAGACGAAAAATTCGAAGAATTTTAAGGATGACGATGAACGAAGCGAAGCGAAGAGAAAGGAAGTATAATATTATGGGAAAAATTATAGGAATTGACTTAGGAACAACAAACTCATGTGTAGCAGTAATGGAAGGAGGAG
>CANSII010000090.1 GCA_947646915.1 uncultured Clostridium sp.
ATAGAAGTATAGTTATTAATAATATAATTAAGTTTTTTAGTAATAATATCTTTACAATAATATTCTCTTATGACGAAAAATTAAAATGTAGTAATAGCAAAGGTTTCCTCCTACAAACAATTTAGTAATATATAAATTTTCACATATTTGAAAGATGAATTGTAAAAAATAATAATACAATGTCATCTTTTTTTGAATTTATAATGAAAAAATTGAGAATAAGTGATATAATGCCAATTAATAAAGGATAATTAAATTTTGCAGACAGTGTCTGCAAAATTAGAAAGAAGGAAGAAATGGAAAATGAAATAGATATAAGTAAATATAAACAAATTTTTGAAAATATAAAACAAGAAGTATTAAAATCACAATACAAAGCAATGCAAGCAGTAAATACAGAAATGATATATATGTATTGGAATATTGGAAAAATTATATCAGAAAATATTGAATGGGGAAATAAATTTGTAGATAATCTCTCTATTGATTTGAAAAATGAGTTTCCAACTATTCAAGGTTTTTCAGTTAGAAATTTGAGAAATATGAGAAAATTTTACGAAGAATATCCTAGCATTGAAATTTTGCAAACATTGTCTGCAAAATTGACTTGGTCTCATAATATTCTATTGGTAAACAAAGTTAAAGATATGGAAATTAGAAAATGGTATATGAAGGAAACAATAAAAAATGGTTGGTCACATGATGTTTTAGCAGACCAAATAAAATATAAATTATTTGAGAGACAAGCAATAGCAGAGAAAGTAACAAATTTTGAAAATACATTACCAGATGTTCAAAGTGATTTAGCTTTGCAAACAATGAAAGATCCATATATATTCGATTTTATTGTTTTAAAAGGACAAGTAAAAGAAAAACAAATAGAAGATGCTATGATTGAAAAAATAAAAAATGTATTGATTGAACTAGGAAATGGGTTTGCATTTGTAGGAAATCAATATAAGATAACAGTAAGTGATACAGACTACTTTATAGACTTATTATTTTATCATTTAGAATTAAGGTGCTATGTAGTAGTAGAATTAAAAGCTAGAAAATTTAAGCCAACCGATGCAGGACAATTAAACTTTTATTTATCAGCAATAGACGATATGTTAAGAAAAGAAGGAGATAATCCAACAATAGGAATATTGCTATGTAAGGAAAAAGATAAGCTAACAGCAGAATATGCTTTAAAAGATATAAACAAACCTGTTGGAGTTAGTGAATACAAACTTTTACAAGATATACCAGAATATTTACAATCACAATTACCAAAAGCAGAAGAAATTGAATTGCATATTAAAGATATTGAAGAAATAGAAAAACAGCAAGATAATGAAGAATAGAAAGTCTTAAATTTTGTCGACAATGTTGGCAAAATTTGAAAGAGCATAAAGCTTTAGATTTAGAAATAAGTCTAAGGCTTTATTTTATGGAAATTTTTTATCTACATTTTAAGGATATGAAATTATACTAAAAACAAATATAAAAGGCTAGAAATTAAAAATAAAGCTAATAAACGAAAGAAGGTGAGGAAATGTCTAACTTGAATTTAAAAGGTATATGGATACCAGTAGAAATATTAACAGATAAAAAGTTAAGTGATAAAGAAAAAACAATATATGCAATAATAATTTATTTAAGCAAAGAAAATCAATATTGTTTTATAACAAATAAAACAATAAGCGAATTATTAAATATATCAGTAACACAAGTTTCAAACTTAATCAATTCGTTAAAGAAAAAGAAATATATTGAAATAGAGATAGTATATAAAGAAAACACAAAGCAAGTAGAAATGAGAAAATTAATACCAATAAAAAATGGAGATACCTATTTAAGAAAAGTTAAATACCCTCCCCAAGAAAATTTTAATACCCCTATTAAAGAAAACTTTAAGGATAATAAATATAATAATAAAATAAATAATAAATATAATGGCAACAATAATTTTTCTAAGAAGAATATGGCTAACTTTGAACAGCGAGATTATGCTGACTTTAACTTTACTAAAATATATGCAAATGCAGATAGGCTAGTATAAGCTATGACATTTGCATATAGAAAATCAGCTACTAGAGTAAATAGACTACTTTGGTAGCTGATTTTTTAGTTAAAGTTGCGAATAGCAATTTTAACTAAACCTAAAAAATATGTAGATATTTTTTAGGCAAAGGGGTGTGGGGAAAAATTTATTTTTCCCTGCCACACTAACACTTTTTAAAGCGACAAGCTAAAAAAGTGTTGTAGTGTGTTTACTGCACATTTTGAAAAAGTGCTTTTAAGCGAGTTCAAAGAAGAAATTTTATTCGTGTGAATATACACGAGCAAGGAGGTTAAATATGAGTTATGCAATAATAAGAAATGCAAAATACAAAAGAGAAAATTTAATGGCAGTATATCGCCATGATGAAAGAAAAAACAAACATTATTCAAATAAAGATATAGATAGGACAAAATCACATCTAAACTATTCATTAAAAGATCCAGAATTTAATTATGTGAAAGAATTTGATAAAATTTTAAAGAAATATGATTTGAAAGGACAAATAAAAACAGTAAGTAATATAGCTTGTGAATATATGATTACATCAGATAATGACTTTTTCAAAAGAATAGGAGAAGAAGAAACAAAAAGATATTTTGCTACTGCATATAAATTTGTATGTGAATATAAAGATTTAGGCGAAAAGTATATTTTATCTGCAAAAGTGCATTATGATGAGAAATCTCCTCATATGCACTTACTTTTTTTACCTGTTGTTCATACAGTAGATAAAAAAGGAAATCCTATTGATAAATTAGCTTGTAGTGAATTTTGGAAAGCCAAAGATAGTTACAGACAATTACAAAATGCTTTTTTTGAATATATGGTGTCAAATGGATTTGAATTGCAAAGAGGCTTACCAAAAGAAGAAACAGACAGAGTTCATTATACATTAAAAGAATATAAAAATATAACAAATTATGAACAAACGAAAGAAACTCTAAAAAATATAAAATTAGAATTACCAGATGTTCCTAATATTACCGACATTAATATTAACAGGTTATCAAAGAAAAGGGACGAAAAGATTTTGGAAGAAATCGTAAAACCAAAAGATGAGTTAATTAAAAATTTATATCAAAATAATATAGATTTGCATAAGGAATTATCAAGACAAACAAAAGTTATAGAAGAAGCAGAAAAGTATCAAAAAGAAAGAGATAAAATACTAGCTGATAATGCAAAATTGTACAAAGAAGTAGATACCATTAAATCAGAATACAAGCAAAAGGAATTTGATATTGAATGGAAATATAAAAGCAAAATTAAAAGTTTAGAAAAAGAAAATAGCAAACTTTATAGAATTATAGACAAGTTTCACAAAACTATTGAAAAATTTATACATTGGATTTGTAAAAAGTTTGATATGGGGGCAGAAGATAATTTGATTAGAGATTTCCAAAAAGAAACAAATACTTTTTTAGATGCAGAAAAACAACTTAAACACGAAGAAA
>CANSII010000091.1 GCA_947646915.1 uncultured Clostridium sp.
TATTTCCTATTTTTATTTTTTATTTTGGTGTGACATATCTATTGTAAACCTATAAAAATTTTTTTAGCTATTATAGTGCATCATCTATTATTTTCTTATTTCTAATTGCAAAAAGAAATATAGGTCTTAATATACCAAAACTAATAACACTAAAAATTGTCAAAATTATATATTTATCTGTAAGTTTTCTAAATACTTTTTCTGTAAGTATTATATCAATAATAAACCCAATTAAAATACCTATAAATAATAAAATATAATATAAAATATCATCTACAGAACAGCAAAAGTAACAATATACATATTGACAAAATGAATAAAGATTAATTAGCCCCAATAAACCTCCTAATAACTTATTTCCTGCTATATTACCAAGAATATATTTATTATAAAATGGTATAAATGCTGTAAATGTATGTTTATATCCAAAATCTTTGCTAATTTTTGTTAACGCAATACTTTCAAATATATATCCTATTATTAAATATATTATAATTGCAAAAAATAATAAAATAAAACAAAATGTTATTAATAATATAATAGGCATTATTAAAAATAATGATACAAACGTCATAATTATCCCCCTCTTAGTAATTTATGTAAAATTATTTATGTTATGGGAAAAATATTGATTTCTCTCATAACATAAAAAAAGATAATTTAGAAAATTATCTTTTTTGGTGCGAACAACGTAGATATTTACAACTTTTTCACACCTTTAACGATTGATACAAATATCAATCAATTTATTGTCTTCACTTTAACATAACTTTCTTAAATTATCAATACTTTTAACAAAAATAAGATACAAAATTTTTAATAATAAATAGCCCCTCCATCACATTATTAGTTACAAATGTGATGGAGAAGCCAATACTGGTTATACAGGAATAGGATCCGTAGTCGATTCCCACTCGCCCTCAGAGTTGAGGTACAGGTAATGTGGAGCTTTTTCTTTGCAGAATCCTGCAATCTCGCTCGGCACACAAGCAATCAATTCCTCGGGACATGGAACAACATCTGTGAAATTTTCCCTGCACACGCTCTTGTTGTCATCGATTAAAGTCGCCAACCGAATTTCACCATTTTTTTCGAAAACTATAACCTTTGCCATACTGCTTACCTCCTAAAATTATCTTCTGGAGGTTTTACACAGCCCCTCCAGAAAAAACGATTAATTTCTTCTGTACTTTGCTGTGTAAAGTACAATAGATTAAATTTATTATAACATATTTTGATTGAAAAAGCAAATTAACATAACATTGATATACTATTAAATAAATATAGTGCTATTTTATTTCTATCAGTTTGTTCCATTTCCATAAGTTTTGCCATAGTAAAATTTATAATAAAATATTTACTTTGTCCAAAATTTATTAAAGTAGTTCGATATTCTTCATCAATTTTTCTTAAGTGTGTATCAAATTTATTATACATTTCTTTTCTGTTGTAGTTTAAAGTAATCCATTGGCTATCATTCATACATATCGCAAGTCTTAACTTGTCTTTTATATTCATATCTTTAATTATATTTATTACATTTTTAACTTTATCTTCTTCCATAACTTTTTCCTCCTTATTAAAATCTAGTTTCATTATTTTTCTTTTTACTCTTTGTTTGCTTGTTTTCATCTGGCATAGTTACTTTTCTAGCAATATTATTTGCAATTTCATTATCATTGTTGTCAAATATGCCATTTTTATATAGGTCATCACTTACAATTTTATAGTTATTATCTTTATCATAGCAAATTCTTTTATGAAAATGGCTCATAATACTGTGCCAAAAGCCTTTAAATTTCTGCAATTCTTGTTTTAGTTTTTCTTTTTCAGCTTGTAGTTTACCTACAATCATATCTTTAGTAGATAATTCGCCTTTCAAACTATCTATTTCATCATCTTTTAGTTCTAATTGGTATTTAAGAGAACGATTTTCTTGCCTTATTTCAAAAGAACTATGTTCAAAATCTTTAATCGCCATATTTAAGTCATTTACACTTCTAACTGTCTGTGTTATATCTTTTACATCTTCTGTATAATTTTTAATTTTCTGGACATCCTCGTTTGAAATAACCATATTATTTTTATTCATCAAAGTAGGTTTTAAATTATCTAATATCGTATTTATATCATTACTAGAATTATCAATTTTTTTCGTTTGTGTATTTTCCTTTTCAAGTTTTTGTTCTTTTTTAGATAATTGTTTTTTGATTTCTCTATAATTATCCATTTCATTAACATTGATGTCTTGATTTCTGCCTTTTTGCTTTTCTTTTAGTCTAGTATTAACTTCATAAAACTTATTATATGACTTAATACAAGCATTTCTCATTTTATCTTGTATTTCAGTAAGTGTTGCTTTTGTAAATAATTTACTTTTTCCTACTTGTTTTTTCATTCCTCTAGTACAATTTGTAGTTACTGGAACACCTATAATATGCATATGTGGAGATGTTTCGTCAAAGTGTATTGTTGCATTTGCTATCTTAAAATCTGGAATAATTTTTATTAAATCTTTAATTTGCTCATTATATACATCAACCATTTTAAATCTATATCTTTCATCTTTATCATTCCAAAAGTCCATATCTCCAAGTTCTATTATTATTTCACACGCAATATCATTTTGAGATTCACATACTTTTGTGAAATAATTATCTATTTTTCTATCATTTCTAGTTTGCTTTTGATTATATTCTAGTCTTACTTGTTCAAATTCGTCTAAATATACTTGTTTTACATCATTTACAATATCACTTGTCCCATATATTGTTCTAATTAGTTCTGTTTGATTATCATAATCTCTTAAATTGTGTTTATTAACATCTGATAAATCTTTTGCATTTTGAATTGCATTATTAGATAGAGAAGTAGTACCAGATACATTTTCTTTTGCGACTTTTCTTGCTAATTTACTTTTGTTTTTATCACTACCCAAGTGAAAAGAATATGCTAATTCTTGCTCCATAGAATCCCTCCTTTGAAATTTTTTCGTAGCACAGGACTTCGTCTTGACGGAAGTCCTAACCCAGTAAGAATAAGTTAAGTACACTTTAAATTTTATTCAAAATATATTTTTGTAAAAGACAGCTAAACAGATATAAAATTATAGTTTTAAAAGTAGTGAAATTAAATTTTGGGAGGTTTTATTTATGGTAAAGATAACTTATCACAAAGAAGGGGATTTTTTCGTTCCTGACTTATATTTGGAAAAGGAAGATTACGAAAATGATTATATTATTGGAAAGTATGGACATTTAAGATTAGAATATTTAAAAAATTACAAAAAGGCTGAATATACAATAATGTTCATGAACAAGACTTTAAGAAAACATATTGTTGAAACTGATAAACAAGCTAAACAAAGATTTGAAATACTTATGAAACAAATGCTAG
>CANSII010000092.1 GCA_947646915.1 uncultured Clostridium sp.
ATCATGCTATTATTAGAAAATCACTTGATTATGCTTTTAAAAATGATTTAATTGTCAATAATCCTGCTGACAAAGTAAAACGACTTAAGAAAAATATTTTTGTTGGTTCATTTTACTCTGAAAATGAATTGAATATACTTTTTGAAAAATCTAAAAATGATTCACTTCATTTAGTCATTTTACTTACAGCTTTTTATGGTTTGAGAAGAAGTGAAGTTTTAGGTTTAAAATGGTCTGCTATTGATTTTGAAAATAAAACTATTACCATTAAGCATACAATCGTAGAGGTTAAAATAAAAGGTACAAATAGGATTTTAACTAAAGATAGAACTAAAACAAATGGTAGTCATAGAACTTTGCCTTTAACTGATGAAATTATAGTTGCTTTAGAAAATGCTAAAAATCAACAAAAACAATATAAAAGGAAATTTAAGAAAAGCTATCATACAAAATATGAAGAATATGTTTGCTTAAATCCTGATGGCTCTATCATAAAACCTGACTATGTTACAAGGCATTTCCCACTTCTACTTAAAAATAGTGGTTTAAGATATATTCGTTTTCACGATTTAAGACATTCTTGTGCTAGTTTATTGTTAGCAAGGAATGGATTTAGGTCAAGTAATTAGACACATATTTTTACACTTTTTAAAATATTCAAATTCTTTAGATTATGATTAGCTGTCATAAGTGCTACTTCTGGTCCAATCATAACATTATCTTCAATAATGATTCCTCCAGAACTCATACAGTCTAATGAATGATTTATAAAAACATTTTCTCCAATTTCTATATTTTTAGCTCTATCTATTTGAAATGGTGGTGTAATATATGAATTTTTAGGTAGTCTATTTTCAAACAATTCATCTAATATTGTTCTTATTTCTTCTGAATATGGCTCTGTATGATTTGCTTTAAAGCATAGTTTACTAGATCTTTGCATTTCAATAAATGCTTCTCCCATGTATTCAGTATCGTTTCTCATATCTATCTCTTCTCCGTTTTTCATTCTTTCAAATATATCCATTTTTTATCCTCCCTTAATTTATTATACCCTACTTATATTATATACTTTAAAATTATACAACCACCTTTTTTATGAAAATATGTATTATGCCACACTTTTTGCGAAAGTGTGTAAAAAAATGAATAAGTACATTGTACTTACCCATATAATTTGTGGATATAGTTATTTTAAATTTGCTCTAAAAAATCCCTCTATTTTGTCAAAAGGTATTACTTCCATATTATCATATAAATCTGTATGAACAGCATTTGGAATTATCATTAATTCTTTATTATCTGTATATTTGCTATTTGTAGTCATATCTTTATAAGCCTCTTTACTAAAATAGCAAGAATGAGCTTTTTCTCCATGTATAACTAATACAGCTGAACGAATTTCATTACTATATTTTAATATTGGTTGATTTATAAATGACATACATCCAATTTTATTCCATCCACCATTTGAATTTAAACTTCTTGAATGATATGCTCTACCTTTATAATATTCGCTATAGTCTTTAACATAGAATGGTGCATCTTTTGGTACAGGAAGTTCTAAACAACCTCCTCCTAATTCGTAACTTCCATTTTTATAATCTGTAATTCTTTGTGTATTCAAAGCTACTTTATTGTTATATCTTGTTACTTCATTATTTCCCTCATCAAAGTATCCATTTGCATTTACTCTAGTCATATCATACATTGTAGAAGCTACTGTTGCTTTAATTCTTGTATCAAGTGCTGCTACATTTAAAGCCATTCCACCCCATCCACAAATTCCTATGATTCCAATTTTTTCTGAATCAACATTTTCTTGAATTGATAAAAAGTCTATTGCTGCTTGGAAATCTTCTGTATTTATATCTGGACTTGCCATATATCTAGGTGTTCCTGAACTTTCTCCTGTAAATGATGGATCAAAAGCTATTGTCAAAAATCCTTTTTCTGCCATAGTTTGAGCATATAGTCCTGATGACTGTTCTTTTACTGCTCCAAAAGGTCCACATACAGCTATTGCTGGTAGTTTTCCTTCGGCATTTTTTGGTATATACATATCTGCTACTAATGTCATTCCATATCTATTATGAAATGTTACTTTACTATGATTTACCTTTTCACTTTTTACAAATGTTTTATCCCATTCTTCTATTAACTCTAAAGTTTCACTCATTTTTATTACCCTCTTTCTTATAATTTTTTGGAATCTTATCAATTTCCAAAGTAGGAGCAATAGATGTAACATTTTCTACAACTTTTTCAGTTCCTGCCTCGATTGCTGTTTTATAGTACCATTCTTTATATTCAAATTCTTTTAAACAATTATTTAAGTCATTTATCTGTTCTTCAATGATATGCTTTTGTTCTAAAACCATTTCATATCTTTCTTGTAAAGTTAAATCGCCTTTTTGAGCTAATTCGAGATATTTTTTAATTTTCTTAATAGGCATATTAATATTTTTCATACAATTTAATACTCTAAGCCATTTAAAATCTTTATCTTCAAATACTCTTATGCCATTCACTCTTTTTATATCTGGAAGTAGCCCTTCACTATCCCAATATCTTATTGTTGCTGTTGTTACTTTCATCATATCAGCAATTTCTTTAATAGAATATGACATACTATTTTCTCCTTTCGTTTTTCATTATACAAGTTAAAGTAAACTTTAAGTCAATACTTTTTTTAAATTTTATAATATTTTTTAATTTATAAAAAGCAGATGTTTATCTGCTCCACTTATTGTAATTTTTTATTATAATTGTTTTATTACCTTACAAGGATTTCCGACTGCTACAACATTTGATGGTATATCTTTATTTACAACACTTCCTGCACCTATTACAGTATTATCTCCAATAGTTACTCCTGGAAGTACAATAACATTTCCACCAATCCATACATTATTTCCTACTTTTATTGGTTTCGCATATTCTAATCCTTTATTTCTTCTTTCTGCATCTAGTGGATGCCCTGCTGTATAAAAGCTACAATTTGGTGCAATAAAAACATTATCTCCAAATTGAACTTTACTTCCATCCAATATAATTAAGTTATGATTAGCATAAAAGTTTTCTCCAATTTCTATATTGTATCCATAATCACACATAAAAGGTTGTTCAATAGTAAAGACATTTCCTGTCTTTCCAAAAATTTCTTTTATAATATTTTCTTTTTCTTTATGGTTTGATGGTCTTAATTGGTTATAATCATAACATTTATCTTTTGCCAAATATCTTTCTTTTATTAGATT
>CANSII010000093.1 GCA_947646915.1 uncultured Clostridium sp.
TAATTTTTATAAAAAAGTGTAAAAATATGTGTCTAAATACTTGACCTAAATCCAAATTTGTAATATGAGTAAAAGTGAAATTATTAAGTATGTAGAAAATTATAAAAAAGGCATGTTAGATCCTTACCAATATGAACCGAAAGAAAGGGATATAGAAAAAGAGACAGGTTTAATGGAAGACAATGAAGAAGAATTTATAAATGGAATTTAAGTGTACATAAATTTGAAATATTTAATAGCCAAAATAAAAAAATAAAAAAATACAAATTTTATTTGTATAAAATACTACACAAATTTAAATTAATGTGATAAAATAATTTTGGGTACAAAATTGACTGTAAAATTTTAACATAATAATTTGTGAACATAATATTTAAAATTAAATTTTTGGCACAATTTTGGCACAATTCGTTCAACACAGAACCTCACAAAACCCTAAAAATCAACAAAGTTCAATAAGGAATTTTTATGATAGATTTTTAAAACAAAAAGCTTGAAAGTGGCTTAAATACTAGAAAAATTAAGAAGGAGGAATGAAAAATGTCTCGGTCACAGTAAGTGGCATAATATAATTTCCTCAAACCTTAGAGCCACAAGGCAGGGGTAATTTTTAAAAACAGTTTTGGAGCAATTTTGGTGCAATCATTTCAACCAATTTCAACAAATTTGGGTAAAATAGATAAAAAATGAGACAAAAAATAGTCAATTTTGGAGTAAAAAATACTCCCCTATTGGCTACTTTTTTATGTCAGAAATTGTAAAAATAAGAACAAAAAGATGTTAAAATAATCTCAAATATTATTGAAAAATCAATGGATTTAGAAAATTTATACACTACTCTTAGTTGTATATAATACTGGTTACATAAAACAAAAAATGCACTTAGTTTATATACAAAAATTTGTGTGGTCTATTTCTGCCAAAAAAATAATTTTTACAAATTAAACTTGTTACATTTGATAATAATTGGAGCAAAGAAATCAATAAATTTAACAAAAATGACTAAAAACAAGTATGTCTTGTGAATTTCATAAGTAAAAAGTTGACAAACAGTAGTACAAAATGCTACAATAATTCTAGCATTTTTGAAATAAGTAAAAATGCAATAAATCCTTATTTTATATAGGTTAGGTGAACTTTATGAACAAAAAAGAAGAACTAAAAAGTAGGGTGAACTTCTCATATTACGAAGAGAATTTAACTCAAAAAGAGATTGGATCACTATTAAATATTAGTAGGCAAAGAGTAAATGCGATACTCAATGCAAACAGTAATCATAAATTAAGAAAAAGCAGAAGAATAGAAAAAAAGACAATAAGCAGGAAAGTACAATTTCATAAAAATACAGGTCCAACAGTAGCAATTCCCAAAGACATGCTTGAACGAATAGGGATCAATGAAGAAAATAAAGATGCTGAAATAAAGATAGATGGACAAAGTATAGTAATAAAAAGAAAAAATAAATAGATATTTTACTTTATACATTCTTGACATTGAGCCTCTATAAATATGTTTCTTGGCCATTAGGGGCAAGCATTGAAAATATAATGGCTTACCTAAATTGCAGTAGGCTAACATATTTATACTCAATATCAAGAAATCGTTTCACTTGTATATGTAAAATGGATATAAAAGATATTATTTAAAGATGAAAGAGGAAAAATATTATAAAAAATGGTAAAGATTGTAAGCATTGACATCAAGATACAGATAATAAATTGCAATTACTTTGTTTTTATTGTATAATCATAACACAAAATAGTAAGTTGTAGGGGAGATAGATAGTATGAAAAAAAGTAAAAGCAATATATGGTTGAAGACATTATTTATTATATATGTTATATTATTAATTTGGATAATAATATTTAGACTTAATTTTTCTGTTTCCAGTATTCATAGGATTAGAGAATTAAATTTAATTCCATTTTATTATGAAAATGTATATGAAGGAGATATTCCCATTTTTGAAGCAATTTTAAATGTTCTCATATTTTTACCGTTTGGAATATATCTAAAAATGTTTGGTATTACTAATAAAAAAATAATTTTATCTGGATTCGTGATTAGTTGTTTATTTGAATTGTGTCAATTTATTTTTAAATTTGGTGCAAGTGATATAACAGATATTATTACAAATACATTAGGAACAATATGTGGAATATATTTATATTCATTATTTTGTAAAATCTTTAAAGACAATAATAAAGTAAATAAGATTTTTAAAATAATAGCAACAATAATGTCAACTATTATGATGGCTTTATTCTTCTTATTATTAATCAATTTTATTATATAAATTACAATTTTTATAGAAGGGCAGTGAAATTAATGGAAATATGGAATGTGGGAAATCGAATTGTTAATACATATATTTATCAAATAGAAGATGGATATATTATGATTGATACAGGATATGATAATGGGTTTAAAAAAGTATTAAAAAAAATGGAAAAAAATAATTTAAAACCTGAAAATATAAGATATATTTTCTTAACTCATGCCCATGATGACCATGCAGGTTTTATAAATGAGATTATGAACAAATTTCCAAAAATAAAATTAATATGTAATAGTAAATCTATAGAGATTTTAAAAAAAGGTCAAAATCCTTTTGAAGGGGGATGTAGTAGTAAACTAGCTCTTTTCTTTTGCAATATAATGAAAATTTTTGGGAGAAGTAAACATCTTTTCCCAATAATTTCAGAAGAAAATTTAAAAAGAACTATTTCAATTAATGAGGCTAATAAAAATGAAATAGAAAAAATATTAAAAGGAAATGTTTATGATACTCCAGGTCATACTAAAGATTCCATTTCATTAATGCTTAATGATGGTAAGTTTTTTTGTGGGGATGCTTCAATGAATGGGTTACCTAGTATTAACAAAATAACAATCTGGATTGAAAATAAAAAAGAATATGTAGAATCTTGGAAAAAAATAATTAGTATAAAACCATTAAAAATATATCCTGGACATGGGAAATCATTTAATTACAATTGCCTTGAAAATAAAATTAATAAATTAGATAAAGTAAAATTATTAAAATTAAGTGAAGATTCTTTACTTGAGCCATCTGTTCCGAGAGCAGAATTAGAAACAGAAACAAAAAAAGATGAATGGGAAAGATAAATTACAATTCATAGGGCAGGTAATTAAGTTGAAAATTATCTGTCTTTTATGAT
>CANSII010000094.1 GCA_947646915.1 uncultured Clostridium sp.
ACTGATAAACAAGCTAAACAAAGATTTGAAATACTTATGAAACAAATGCTAGAAAGAAATCCTATTGATGAAAATTTGAAAGACACTAATCCACTAGAATGGACAAGACTTATGAATAATTATAAACATACTGTTGAAGAAATTATATTTAAAGAACTCATTTATTGTTAATAACATAATAGAGTAGAGATTTTTTTCTCTGCTCTATGTAATCTTATAAATTTTCTTTTATTTCTGGGAACAAGTCATATAAATTGCAACCCAACAAATCATCAAAATATTCCTTTAATCTATATGTTTCTTTTATGTGATAATGTGTTTTAGCATAAACTCCATGCCTTAACAATAAATCCATACCTCTTTTATCAATTGTTAGGACTTTAGTAGTACACATCAAATCACATAGATTAATTATTTTTTCGTAAATTGTATATTCATTTTTTATATAATTTTTTACAAATTCAAAATGAGGATTAGTTCTATCTGTTTCATCTCTATCATTTGATATACAATCTATATCATTATTTAAAAATGAATGCTTAATACAAATTCCAGCATAGCTTTCATCATATCCTAATAATTTTATATAGTCATAACCTTTCATAGCATGTGGAAAAACTCCATTTTCAATATAATCATATCTTTTTCCAATATCATGTATGTAACCTAAAGTTTTAGCAAAGTCTTCATCTAAATCTAAAGCTTTTGCAATCTTCCCTGCAACATTTCCAACACATATTGAATGATTTATCCAACGTTCATTTGAAGTTTTGTCTCTTTCTTGTTCTAACATTTGAATAGCCTCTTTACTTGTTAATTTCATAAATTCCTCCTTAATTTTCATCTACAGTAATAATAATTGGTCTATGATCTGAACCTTCATCTTTCATATTTTTTTGTTTTATAATTTGATATTCATAGACATTTACTTTACTTTTTTCTACAAAAGCAAAATCAACATTAACTTGTTCTTTTGTTCCATATCCTTGCCAAGAATTATCTAAAATATCAAACTTACTATTTCTAGAAATAGTAACATAATTATTATTTTGTTTTAGTATATTGTACACTTCTGACATATGACAAACCATATTCATATCTCCAATAATAAGTTTATAATCACTATTTATTGAATCCATGTAATTCAAAGATTTTACTGTACCTTTTATCTTTCCATCAGTAGAAATATAATCTGTATGAATATTTCCAATAAGAAATTTTTTATTATTATACTCCAAATTCACAAATACAGTTGTTCTATAGTCACTCATATTATAATCTATTACTTGATTTTCTATCTCTTTGTATTCTAAGTCTTTTCCATGTGGTAAACAATATACAAATTTAATATTAATTTCTTTTTCATTTTTAATAGCAACTATATTATATTGGTCATATGATTCTGTTTTCATTGGAAATTTTTCTAATATTTTAAAATTATTTTTTTCTAATATTTCATTTAATAAATTTATATTGTTTTGATTTACTTCTTGAAAACAACATACTTTAATTTCTTTATCAGCCAGTAATTCATTTAAAATTCTTTGTATATTCTTTTGTCTTGTTTCCCATTTAGGTATTGGGTATACTGTGTCTTTCACACCATAAATATTATAACTTAGTATTTTCATATTTAATTTTCTCCTAACTTTTCAAATAAATCTTTGTATATTTTATCAACATTCAAATAATTAACTACTGTAATTTTATGATTGCTTTCTGTTAGTTCATAAGAAGTATCATCATTAATATTAGGCTGGCTAACTTCTTCAGTATCAAACCATTCTTTGTTAATCATATAAGCTATAACACTAATATCCCAAATTACTCTTCTTTCTTGAACACCATGCACACCATCATTATAAAATCTTTGGCATAAATAGTCGCATAATTCACTTTTTCCTTTTAAGAAATGCTCTAATTCATATATTGAAGTTCTTAAATTTGATGCTACATTTTTACAAGGAATAATAGTTAGTTTTACTTTTGACTCAAAAACAGTTCTTACAGCTTGTATATCTTGTTTAAAATTAAACTCTTTATTATCTTTACTTAAAAAGTTATTTCCACCAAGCCAAATAACTTCAATTCTATCAATTATGTTAGGCTCTTTCTTTATTGCTAATGCCACATTTGTTATTGCTCCTATTGCTAAAATATAAGTTTTATCATTTTTATTTGCAATTTCAATAATTTTATTTACTGCCTCATTTTCTTCATTATAGCCATTTACTATATAATCTGTTGAACCTTTGAAAACTTTATTAGTCCAGTCAAAATGTAACCAATTGCATATTTTAATAATTTCGTTATAACTTTTGTCTGTTCCTTCTTCTATTGAGATATTATTATCATGATGGTATGGTGCTACTGTAATAGCTTCAATGTTAAATTTATCTTGTGATTTTAATAAATAAGATAGTGCAAATTGGTCATCACATTCATTATATATATCTGTATCTAAAATAACATTTACTTTTTGATTATCTTCTTTATTGTTTAATTTAGATATTCTTTCATATATTTCTTTCCATTTTGAAACTCTATCTAATGTTTGTTCTTTTAGATTATATCTTGTATTCATTGTATAAACTTTAATACCATTACTTATTAAATCTAAACTTATTCTTGTACTATCTTCAATCATTAAATCAATATTATTTTCTAAACATACTTCTGTTTTTGCATGTTTGTCATAAGCATCTGTAAATATTAATTTATCATAAATAAAATCATATTTATTTAGCCATTCTTTTGTTAATTCATGAGGATTTTTATATTCTCCATTATCTCTTCCAGTTATAATATATATTTCGTGTCCATCTTCTTTTAACTTTTTTATATAATAAGATGAATCTTCTAATGGCTTTAGTTTTTTAGCAAACTTTTCAATATTTGCATTATAAAAACTATTTTCTTCTTCATCTGTCCAATCAAACATTCCTTTTCTTAAATATTCTGAATTTTCATTTATAATCCCTGTGTTTCTTAACTCTTTATCATGTTTTAAATATTCTTTTAATAATGTATCATCAAAATTAGATATGCAATTATCTATATCAATACCTATTCTCACTTTTTTGCTCCTTATCTTCATTTTACTAAAAGCATATTATCATAAAAAATGTCTATTTTC
>CANSII010000095.1 GCA_947646915.1 uncultured Clostridium sp.
ATTATGTGTCTATACTTTTATTTCTACAACGTGCATTTAATTATACAATATTCATTTACTTTAGTTTGTAATAATATATGATCTATAATACTTAGGCTCTCCTATATATAAACTTTCTACTATTGTTGGACAAAAATTATTACTTTGATATTTAATAAATTGTATTTCAATTTTGTCAACTTTTAATCCTTGAGTATAATCTACACTTCCTTTTAATACATTTCCCCAATAAAAATATGCTTTATTACCATCTCCTATAACTGACAATCTTCCACTACCATTATTATTATTTGCCAAGTAACTTCCTAAACTTATATTACTTATTCCTGCTGTATAATCTAATTTATTTTCGAATCCCCATCCATCATTAACAGAAATACGATTTACACTTTCAAATTCTCCATTTCCGACTTTTTTATACAATGTAATATTAACTCCTCCCATATTTTCTGTAATTCCATTATTCAAAAATATTTGTGAAGATATTTCAAATTTATCATTTAATTCTATACTATTTTCTAATTCTTTTTCTATCTTTGTTTGATATCGCCAACCAGAAGCACCTGTATCATAGAAAGACTTAGGTGTTACACCTAATGAGGAAAATTCTGTCTCTCCCATTACATCTATAAATCCTTCATTTCCATTTACAAATTGAAATTCTTGTCCTTTTATATTAGTTTCACTTACATCATCTCTTGAACTACTTACTGTTCCATTTATTACATCATTTATTGCATTTTCATAACTTTCTATAGCTAAATTTTCTCTTTCTTGTGCTTCAAGTGTATTTTGTTTTGCTTGTTTACCTCTTGTGAATAATCCAGTATCTCCTGTAAGTGTTGCTAATGTTATTCCTGCTAGTATTAATAAAATCACTATTGTTATCACTAACACTACTAGTGTTATTCCTTTATGTTTTTTATCACTTGTGTGTGTATACTCCTGCAACATTTTCATGTTTTCTTGTTTTTTCATTTTTTATCTCTCCTTTTTCTTTTGTATATAACTTTTTTTAAGATTACATACATTTTTTTATAATTTCATTTTTATTCTTCCTTACTAGTATTAATTTTTAATAATTTAAAAATTTCAACAATAACTAATGGAGCTAAAGCAATAACTACCAATTCAATTATATTTTCCTTTGGTAACACAGGTATACTAAAAAGATTCCTTAAAGCTGGTATAAGTAAGATTACAAGCATTAAAATTGCAGAAATTATAACAGCACCAATTAATTTTGTATTATTTAAAATACCTGTTCTAAATACTGATTTTTTATTATTTCTAACATTGAAAACATGGACTAATTCAGAAAATGCTAATGTTACAAAAGCCATTGTTTGACCAACCTCTATTTTTGATTCATCTAGAGACAAATCACCTATTGGTGTTTTTGTTGTTGCTAAACCAACCGCAAATGCTATAAGTGTTAATAAACCTATCATTGTACCTTGATATATAACTCTCCATGTCATTCCTTTTGTAAATATTCCTTTTCCAGGTTTTACTGGTTTTCTTTCCATTATATCTTTATTAGCTGGATCAAATGCTAATGCTAGTGCAGGAAGTGAATCTGTTACTAAATTTATCCATAATATGTGTATTGGTAATAATATTTCTAATGAACTTATATCTGTTATTCCAAACCATTTACTAAATAATGGTGTTAATAATGTAGCTAAAAATAAGACAACAACTTCGCCAATATTACTTGATAATAGAAATTGTATTACTTTTAAAATATTGTCATATATTCTTCTACCTTCTTCAACTGCTGAAACTACTGTTGCAAAATTATCATCTGTTAAAATAACATCTGCTGCTTCTTTAGCAACATCTGTTCCAACAAGCCCCATTGCACAACCTATATCTGATTTTTTTAGCGCTGGACTATCATTTACTCCGTCTCCTGTCATTGCAACTACTTCACCATTTTTTTGCCAAGCATTTACTATTCTTACTTTATGTTCAGGAGATACTCTTGCATATACTGAATATTTTCTTACATTTTGTTCTAATTCTTCATCACTCATTTGCTCAAGTTCAAGTCCAGTAATTGCCTCATCTCCTTCTTCTAATATTCCTAATTTTTTTGCAATTGCTGTTGCTGTTATTTTATGATCTCCTGTAATCATTACAACTTTTATTCCTGCCGTTTTACATTTTTCTACTGCTATTTTGGCTTCTTCTCTTGGTGGGTCTATCATTCCAACCATTCCAATAAATATTAAGTCATTTTCAATTGTTTCCATTTCTTCTTTTGTTGGTTCATGGTCTATTTCTTTATATGCACATCCTAATACTCTTAATGCTTCTTTTGCCATTTCTTCATTTTTTTCTCTTATTTTATTTATATATTCATTTAAGTTTTCATGTATTTCATTATTTATTTCATATGATTTACATCTTTTTAATATCTCATCAATTCCACCTTTTGTATAAACAATATATTTTCCATTTACTTTATTTACTGTTGTCATTAATTTTCTATCTGAATCAAAAGGAATTTCCTCTATTCTTGGTGTTCTATCATAAATGCTTGGGTTAAAGTTTAATTTAAATGCCATATCAACTAATGCTGTTTCTGTTGGATCTCCTGTTAATTCACCATTTTTTGATATTTTAGTGTCATTACACAACATATTTGCATATATTAGTTTTGTTAATTCTTTATCGATTTCTGTTTCTTGTATATTTTTTAAGTCTCTAATTCCATCATTCCAAAATATCTTTTCTACCGTCATTTTGTTTTGTGTTAATGTTCCTGTTTTATCTGAACATATTACTGTTGCACTTCCTAATGTTTCAACTGCTGGTAATCTTTT
>CANSII010000096.1 GCA_947646915.1 uncultured Clostridium sp.
ATTATAGATAATTATATTGATGATAGTATTTTGAAAATGTTAGCTAAAAAGAAAAACAATGTGGAAGTAGTTATTGTAACATCAGACAAAAGTAATATTGAAAATTTAGACATTAAAAAATTTAATAAAGAATATCCTATTCTTAAAGTTGCTAAAACAAATAAATTTCATGATAGGTTTATTATAATAGACGGCAAAGAAATGTATCATCTAGGAGCTTCTATAAAAGACTTAGGAAAGAAATGCTTTGCGATTAACAGAATTGAAGATGTAGAAATTATAGAAAAAATTATTAATTTATAAATTAAATTAGGAGAGTACTAAAAAACTCTCCTAATTTTTTAACTTATTAATATTTCAAATCTTGATATCTTTTTTTAGATAAATACTTTTGCACTATTCCGTATATTAAATATCCTATCCATACACCAACAATACCAAGGGATGTATAAGATAATATGGTGGCAACTAATATTTTTATAATAGAACTAATGATATTTCTCTTTGCTAGAAATTTAAAGTCTCTGTTGCCTCTTAATATTGCAAAATAATATGTCGCTGACATAGTTATATATGTTCCTAATAAGAATAATGGTATTACTCTAAAAAAGATATATTGAAGTTCTGGTTCTCTTAAAGATATATTCATAATAACCAATGAAATGATTAATATAATAAATGGTAAAATTATAGAAGCGTAATTGACTATCTTTTTTGCAACTATTTTTACATTGTTTATATATTTACTATCCTGTTTTCCAGAGGCAATTCCAACGCTTATAGTAATACCATCTCCAAAACCTTGAATAAAGGATTCGTATATATCAGCAATTTGGATTAATATAACATGTACCGAATATTCTAAATTTCCCATTCGTGCTACTATTAAATTAAATATAAAATTATCTACTCTTGATGCAATTCTCTCAACAAAATTCCATTTAAACAAATGTAATATTTCTTTAAAATATGATTTTACAAATTTTATTTTTACATTTCTTTTAGAAAATATACATAAATAAATTGCTAAAATTGTATCTATAAATACAGTAACGAATGCAACCCCTACTATACCATAACCTAATTTTACAACAATAATATCTAAAATAAGATTAAGTATAACTGCAAATATTCTAAGTTTTAATATACTTTTTTGATTTCCTATTGTTCTTTGATGACCAGATAAAACAGTAACTAAACTACTTTGAATAAAACCTAGTAATCTAATTATTAAATATGTATTTGCAATTTTATCTACTTTAAATAATATTGGAAATATGCGATGTATTGCCAATATTAGTAAAATTATTAAAAGTGATAATAGAAAAGTTAATATTATAGAATTTCCTGTATATAGTTTCAATTTTTCATTGTTTTTTTCTCCTAAAGCCTTTGCAACAAGAGTATTATTAGAAACATTGATTGTTTGTATTCCCATTTGCATAATATTAAGAATAACAGCCATTGCACCTAATGCAGCTAACTCTTTAGTTCCAACTAAAGAAATAACTAAAGTATCAACTAGAGTCATTAATATATTTATTAAATTTTCAAAAGCAATTGGAATTGATATTTTTAACTGTTTTTTTACATTTATTTCTTCATTCATTTTATTATATACCCTCCTAAAATTAGTTAATGGTATTATAATATATTTTATCAATTTTTACTATACTTGTATTGCAATTCTTTTAACGATAATATATAATTCATTTAGAAAGAGAATAAGAGAGTTCGTAACTTGTAAGAATATCGCTCCATTAAGTAAAATCGTCGCACCAAACGAAAATATTGAAAAATCAACTGTAAAGGTTGATTTTTTCTATTGGTCGAAAACTCAAATCGGGCACAAAAAATGTCAAGACATTTTTTGGGTGTGCCTTTCCATTCAAAAGCGAAAGGAGAGTTTTATAAAATGAATGAAGAAAAGAAATCTGAAACAGATAACTTATCTGTACGCATTAAAAATGTTACAGCTAAGAAAATTGCAGGAATTTATATTCGTGTAAGTACAGAAGAGCAAGTCAGAGAACGGATTTAGCTTGCTAGAGCAAAAAGAAAAACTATTACAACTTTGTAAATTCAAGGAATATGAAGTATTTAGAGTATATGAAGACACTGGAATATCAGCAAAAAACATTAAAGATAGACCAGCATTTCAAGAAATGCTAACTGATATGAAAAGTGGAAAAATAAATTACATTGTAGCTTATAAATTAGACAGAGTTACTCGTTCAGTTCGTGATTTAGAGGAACTTATAGCACAATTAGAATTACACAATACATATTTGGTGTGTGATAAAGACGATGTAAATACTAGCACAGCTAATCGGTAGATTTTTTGTAAGAATGCTAACAGTATTATCACAATTAGAAATTGAGATAGTTAGTGAAAGAACAAAGTTCGGTTTAAATGGTGCTATTAAGTCGGGACATTTACCTGGAATTGTACCACTAGGCTATAAAAAAGATAGCAATAAGAAAACTGCAATTGATGAAACTACAAAAGATGTAATAGTAAGAATATTCAATATGTATCTAGAAGGAAAAAGTTATCAACAAATTAGTAATACTTTAAATAAAGAAAAAGTATTAGCACCTAAACATTGGAGAGATACAACTATTATGAAAATGATAGACAACAAAGTCTATATGGGAGATTATGAAAAAGGAAAATCAAACAGTAAAGATACTTTAGTCTATATGAATGTTGTCGAGCCAATCATTAGTCGTGCTATGTGGGAAGAAGCACAACATCAAAAAGAAAAAAATCAAAGAAGTTATACAAGAGATAGAGTTTATATATTCTTTCAAA
>CANSII010000097.1 GCA_947646915.1 uncultured Clostridium sp.
GCATTTGTATATTATTTAATAGTTCCTTTTGTTATCTTTGGGATTAATTGGTTTGAAAATTTATGGTGGTTAAGAGGTGGAGTAGTTTCTATACTTATGGCTATTCCAGTAATTATTCTAGTAGCAAAAGAAGATAAAAAAAGTCCAATAGCAATGACAATTATGTCTATCGTCTTAGGAAGTATTATTGGAGTTTTAGGGCATTTCTTGAACCTAATGTAATTGATAACTTACAAGTGTGCGCCTAGCTAAGGGTAAGTAATCTAGCAAGTGGAAATCTTGTCTAATGAAGGTCTAACCAACCAATTAGTAGCGAGTCTTGTGCTTGTAATAGTAATTCTTGTAGCAATACAAGTATGGCAAACAACAATAAAACGGAGAATGTCAAATAAATATTAGGCAGTCGGATAAATCCATATTAGTGAAGAAGTTTCTGTAATAGGAATGGGGCGAAGGGACTTACATAATAACGGTCTTAACTACGGAAACATTATCTGTACTAAGGGACAGGAGGAATAATGGAAACAAAACTAGCAAAAATAGCAGACAAATCAAGAAATGAAAAGCAACCAATATTTACATCATTGTATTATTTAATCAACGAAGAATTGCTAAAACAATGTCATAAAGAGCTAGACAGAAGTAAAGCGGTTGGAATTGATAATGTAACCACAATGCAATAATATATATATGCACTTTGTATTAGTATTATGATATAAAGAAATTGTACAAAAGAGAGCAAAAGCAGAAGTAGAAAATTTAGTGTCAAATTAAAGACAAGTAAGAAGAAATTCAGACAGAAAGTAAAAGCAATGAAAGTGTGGCTATACCAAAATAGAGATATAAAGGTAAGTGAACTAATGGAACAAATAAAGATTAAGCTAATTGGACATTATCGCTATTATGGAATTTCACACAATGGCAGAATGATAAGTTGTTTTAGACAAAGAACAATAGATTTTCTATACAAAATCTTAAATAGAAGAAGTCATAAGAAAAGCTATACAGTAGAAATCTTTAAAGAAATCTACTAAACTATCGTTTGGATTAAAAGTGTGAAGAAATATATTTTATGAGAAATAAAACAAATAAGGAGAAAGAGGAATGCAAAAAATTATAAATTATGGATTGATTATATTGTCATTATTTATTGGTATTTTATTTTATTTTTCTTTTAACATTGAAGGGATATTATGGGATAAATATGAACCAAAAAGTATTAGTATTGAGCAAATAAAAAGTGATTCTACTAAAGATTATACAGGGTTAAAAGCAGGAGAGGATATAACTACAATTACCGATTTAGAAAATTGGGACAAAGTTATAAATGATATAGACTATGTAAAAGTGATACCTAAAAATATTGAAAAAACAAATGTGTATAGTTTAGCAAAATGGGTAAAACATTATACACAAAAAGCAAATGGAACATCTAGGCGAAAACTTGCAGAAATCAAAAAAACAGCATTTGATATTTCTGCAAATTATAGTCCATATTATATTATTGAGTTAGAAGATGGAAATCATATACTTGCCCAAATGAATAGATCAATTGCAAATAAAATTAAAAATGGAGAAAATATAGAACTTCCATTAGGGAAAAAGATCGGACTTTCTCAAAAAGCAAAAAATCTTTTAAAACCTATTTGTGATGAAAAAAAAGTTTCTACTGATTATGTCTTATACACAATAGATAATAATTGGCAAGCGGAAAATGCTGATAAAATATTCTATACAAAATTTGTTAGTGCTTTTGTTTTATTCATAGTGTTAGCAGTGATTTTACAGATTGCTTATGATAAATTTTTTTGTAAAAATAGTTGAAAATAATGTTGCAAAGTGATATATTACAAAATAGTTTAAATTAAAGGATGAATAGTAATATGGGATTATTTTCTAAAAAACCAAAAGCAGTGGAATATGATGCAAATGATTGTGAAATAAAGAAAAAAAGAATGAGAGAAATTTTTAATGAAACAGTTAATGATGGAGATACTTATGAAATTTTGTATGCTTTTATGTCAACATCAAAATATGAGCAAGGCTTTGTGTTTGATACAAACACAACTACATTTTTCTTTTATATAGTTGGATATAGAAAAAGTGATTTTAATTTAGTTTTAATACAAATAGATTCTCAATTAAAAGAACATTCTGATGCAATTTATATTGATATGGATAACGTTAACAACGTATCATATGATCCAAAGATACATCAATTATGTTTTAAATATAAAAAGGGAACAGGTAGTTTTGGAGAATTACTAAAAATAGGTGGAACAAGTGCTAAAACATTATATGGACCAAAAAATATTTATCAACCAGATGAAATAGAGAAAATGCTTGATTTTGCAGAGGCTTTTCGTGTTACTTTAGAAGAAAAAGGTTACAAGTTAGATAAATGGAAAAGATAGAAGAAATTAAAAATGAGCATATTTCAAAATAACTATAATTAAAAGCAAGTGTCTAATAGTTTTGTTTTTTTGATATGGTAAAAGAGAAAGAAAAATTAAAATAAGTAGAGTAGATAATAAGTTAAATTATCTGCTTATTTTTTTATAAATATGACAGACAGATGTCATATTTATATGCTATAATATTGGCAGGAGGAAAATATGCAAGTAAATAATAGATTATTTGAAATAGTATATATACTAATGCAAAAGAGAA
>CANSII010000098.1 GCA_947646915.1 uncultured Clostridium sp.
ATAAAAATAGAAGGTACAGATTAATCTATATCCTTCTATCTGAATAATTTAATTTTTTTAGATTACATTTCTTCATTAGTTCCTTCTGTTAATTTTCTTATTTCTTTGGCATTTTTGTTAGAAATCACTTTTTTTCCTGTCTCTTTTTCTAACTGTTCTCTAGCAAGTTTAGCAATGTTACCACCCTTTATAACTGATTGTTCTGCACCTTTGATTCCTTTTTCATTTGTACTTTTTGATATTTCTGTTGAAGATGTTTCTGCTAGCATATTTAAAACTAACTCCATATTTGTCATATTGTCACGCAAATTTTCTTTTCTCAGTCCTTTCACATTTTTATATTCTTTTACAGAATATCCACTCCAAACTTGGGTTAGCATATTAGTCAGTATAGCAAAATCTTTATTTTTACTAACACCTACTCTTTTTAATTCATCTGTAAATTCTTTTCTTACATCAATTGTTTTTAATCTTTGATTAATCCATTCTTCTGAATATCCTTTTTTCCTGTAAGTATCTAATGCTCTATTTATTGTAATTTCTGGATCGTATGCTTCATCAATTCTTTCTTTTCCAACTTGTGCAAGCCATAATTTAAATGGTTCTGCTTTCTTTGATGGAATTGATTGGACTAATCTTAAAATTTGTTCTGTATTCATTACATCTGTATCTCTTAATTTCCCATCATATGCTTTCATTTTCAACTGGTTAGTATTACTAACCAGTTCACTTCCTTCTTGATTTAGCTTATTTTTAAGCCATTTCCAATAATTTCTCGATTTTTGATAATCATTATCAGTAAGAATACCAACTACATCTACCACTGAAAAATACCAGTTTTCTTCCTCTTCATCCCATGCCACTCTAATATTTTTATCTTCAAATAATTTAATACTATTATTTTGCTCCATTTCTTCCCTCTTTTCCAACTCTCACTATTTAAAACTTTTGAATAGTAAAAGTTTATCTTTATCTTCTATATTTATATCACATCTCAAACATATTTTCAATAGTTTTCACGAATTTTTGTTCTTTTATTTTTTCACATAAAAGAACATACTTTCTTATGTCCTTCTTAATTTTATCTTTTTTAATATTTCGTTTTTATTTTTCTAATTATGTTTTCTTTTCCATCACTTTCTAACAATAAACTACCATTTTCATCTGTTCTATAAATGGATGTATTAAAACTTTTAAATCTATTCAATATTTCTGTACTTGGATGATGATATTTATTATTTAACCCAACTGAAATAATTGCAAATTCTGGTCTTATTTGATTTAAAAATCTTTCTGTACTGCTTGTATTTGAGCCATGATGTCCTACTTTTAAAACATTTACTTTATTCCAATCTCTCGAATTTTCTACTTCTTTTTCGCTATCTCCCATAAACAAATACCTCTGTTCTAAATAATTCATTTGTATTACAATTGATGAATTATTCAAATCTTTTGCCTTATTATCAATAGCCATTACTTCACAATCTGCTAATCCATTTTTGAATTTTCTTCCTACTTCTAGTACTTAATAATTTAGGTTCTTTCTTTCCATTGCATCTAAAAATTCTTCTACTTGTTTATCTGTATTTATTGTATCTGGCATATAAACTGTTCCAATATCGAAATTATCTATAATATCATCTAATCCACCAATGTGATCTGCATGTAAATGAGTCGCTATTACTGTGTCAATTTTAGAAATTTTTTGAGATTTTATGTATTTTACTAAGTCATCTCCATCCGAGTCATTGCCTCCATCAATTAATGTAGTTTTCCCATTATTCATTATTAATGTACTATCTGCTTGTCCTACATCAAAATAAATAATCTGTAATTTTGATTCATCAACTATATAATCAAACTTTTTATCCGTTATATTTGAAATTATTACTACTAGTACAATTAATAATATAAAAATACTTATACTAGCAATTCTCTTTAATGTTTGATTTCGTTTATCTCTCTCCATTTGTTTCTCCTTTTTTCATTATTATATTGTATTATTTTACTTTTTTCAATCTAAATTAGATCTTTTTACATTTTTTTACATAAACATTGAAAAATATTATTTTTGCATGTATAATTACTTTAATATTTTACCTTGAAAGGAGGTTCTTCAATATGAATTTTGATTTATTCAATAATCTAGGCAAAAATATATCTTCAAATAGTTCTAATAATTTTATAGACACTTTTATAAACGAACTAAAGAACTTTTTAGATAAAAATTCTAGCTCTTTATATACTCTTGACCGTTTTGAAGGTGATTTTGCTATTTTAGAAAATAGAAATACAAAGAAAATGACAGACATTCCTATTTCTAATATTCCATCTAATGCAAAAGAAGGTGATATTCTAAAACTTTCTAATGGTTCTTATGTTATTGATTATGAAGAAACTAGCATTGTTTCTGATAGAATTAGAGATAAGATGGATAATCTAAAAAAATCCAAATAATTTTCTATCTATTATTTTTTTCATATTTTAAAAGAGCATATTTTCACATACTCTTCTTAACCTATAATTCTACTTTACAAACCACATCATAACAATATTTTTCT
>CANSII010000099.1 GCA_947646915.1 uncultured Clostridium sp.
TCAGATAGCACAAATATTTTTAATTATAGTACCAGGAGAACCAATAGAAATTTTGGCAGGAATGTGTTATGGAGGACTATGGGGAACAGCATTTATTATGGTATCAGCAGCTATTATATCAATAACAATATATTTGTTAGTTAGAAAATTTGGAAGAAAATTTGTATACGATTTTTGTGATGAAAAGAAAGTTTCTAAAATAGAGAATAGCAAATTATTTCAGAACCCAAAAAAGATTGAACTAATAATGCTTGTATTATTTTTGATACCAGGTACACCGAAAGATTTGTTAGTATATGTTGCAGGATTATTGCCAATAAAGCCAATAAAGTTTATCTTAATTTCGACATTTGCTAGATTTCCATCTGTTATTACTTCTACACTAGCAGGAGATAGGCTTGCTATTGGAGATTGGAAAATGAGTATTATATTATATGCAGCAATACTAATATTAGTGGCAATAGTTGTACTAATAATAAATAAGTTTGACAAAGATAAAATTACAAAGGATGTAATAAATAGTATTAAATAAACTTTTAAATACTCTATACAAGTAACCTTACAGAAATGTAAGGTTATTTTTATTAAAATTATGTTATAATGATATATGGGAGGTATCATAAAATGCAGAAGATATTAATCGTTGAAGATGATGAAAAATTAAGAAATGAATTAGAAATATTTTTAAGCCATCAAGGGTATAAAGCGGAATGTTTAAAAAAATTTGACAATACTATACATGATATTTTAGAAATAAATCCAAATCTTATCTTATTAGATATAAATTTGCCAGGAGTAGATGGAGAATATATTTGCAAAGAGATTAGAAAACAATCTGATATGGGAATTATTGCCGTCACAAGTAGAGATAATGAATTAGATGAGTTGGTTTCAATAAATAATGGAGCGGATCATTATATTACAAAGCCATTTAATATCCATATACTACTTGCAAAAGTAAATTCGCTATTAAGAAGAACAAATAGTAATAGTGAACCTAAAAATAAAATTGATGCAAAAGATTTTATTTTAAATATATCAAATAGTACAATAATAAAAGATGATAAAATTATTGATTTAACTAAAAATGAATATAAAATTTTAAAATATTTAATTGAAAATAGAGAAAAAATCGTTTCAAGAGAAGATATAATGGACTGTTTATGGGAAAATGAAAGTTTTATTGATGATAATACTTTAAGTGTTAATATTACTAGATTAAGAAGTAAATTAGAAGAATTAGGACTAAAAGATATTATTGAAACAAAAAGAGGACAAGGGTATATGTTAAAGGGAGAAAAATGATATGAATTTTAAAAGTTTTATAAAAGATAAAATACTTTTATGCTTCTTACTATTATTTGGAATTGCCACTATAGAAATATTTTTAATTCCGTATCCATTTGGAAATTTTATAAAAATATATATTCCAGTTGCTATAATATTTATATATATAATAGGACTTTCTATAGAATATTTTATGAAGCAAAGATTTTATAAAGATTTAGAAGATACTTTAAATAACTTAGATGACAAATACTTAATTAGTGAGATTATAAAAGTACCAAGTTTTATGGAAGGTAAAATATTAAAAGACTTATTAGAACAAATTAATAAATCAATGGTTGAAAATGTAAACAAATATAAATATAAGCAAGAAGATTATAAGGAGTATATAGAATTATGGATTCACGAAATAAAAATACCAATAGCAGCAAGTAAAATGATAGTGGAAAATAATAAAAATGAAGTTACAAAAAGTATAGATGAAGAATTAGACAAAGTAGAAAACTACATAGAACAGGCTTTATATTATGCAAGAAGTAATACAGTAGAAAAAGATTATTATATAAAAAAAGTTAATTTAAAAGATATTGTAAATGGGAGTATTAAAAAGAATAAGAATGTTTTAATCCATGAAAAAATATCTATTAATATTCATGATTTAGATTTAGAAGTAAATACAGATAATAAGTGGATTATATTCATATTAAATCAAATAATTCAAAATAGTATAAAGTATAAAAAACAAGATAAAAATTTAGAGATTGAAATATATTCAAAGCAAGGAAAAGAAAATGTCTTACTTTATATTAAAGATAATGGAATAGGAATAAAAAAAGGAGAAATAACAAGAGTATTTGAAAAAGGCTTTACAGGAACAAATGGAAGGTGCCATCGGTAAAAAATCTACAGGGATTGGATTGTATCTATGTAAAAACCTATGCAATAAATTAGGAATAGCAATAGAGTTAAATTCGGTTCAAGATGAAGGAACAGAAATACGATTAGTATTTCCTAAAAGTAGTTATATAGATATAAAATAAAATTGCTATCCTGTTATATTTATAGGATAGTTTTTTTAATAAAAAGAAACCTTACGAAAATGTAAGAATTGTGTAAGGTAAATCGATAGGAACAATGGCTAAATTGGAGTTATAATTAAGTTAGCTGTTCGAGAGAAGCGAGTTACAGATAACTTATGCAATCGAACGACAGTGAGATTGTAAACATGGAAAGGA